>URJN01000305.1 GCA_900548125.1 uncultured Eubacteriales bacterium | reverse complement strand
CCTTGTCCGCAATTTCTGTCAAAAGGAATTTGTGGATAAGGGCATGGTCTGCAATTTCTTCTATCACGACAAGGGCGACGGCAACCCGCATGTTCACATCATGCTGACGCTTCGCGCAATGGACGAAAATGGCAAGTGGCTGCCCAAATCGAAGAATGTCTATGCACTCGACGAAAACGGAAACCGCATCCGCACGCCGAACGGAAGCTGGAAGCGCGTCAAGGTGGATGCCGTCGATTGGAACGAGCGCAAGTACGGAATTTGGAATAGCTCCAAAAAACAAGGCAGTTATTTATCAACGACAATCGACTTGATTTCCATTGCGATCTTACGCATTCGTTCTTGCCGTAAAGTGGCTTGCGCCGTATTTTTCCCGCATGGTTTCTTTGCCTGTGCAGATATCTTTATTTTAGCATGAACCCACCCGAACGCCACGCCCATATTCTTGCTTTTTTCTTGCGATTTGGGGAAAGTGTTCTCCTTGCAGTACCGCAATCCTTTGGATGAGCGAGTTTTTTTCGCTTACCTCTTGCAAAATGGGCGGAAGCATGATATAACATGACCGGAAGACCACGATGATGAAACGTACGTTCGTCAACTTCCGGAAAAACATGACCTTGTGCCGAGAGGCGCTTCTTTGACTGCCGGGACGGTGCGCGGGCTGATTTTTATGGTTTTCCATGAAAGACAAATCGGAAGTTACATCCGCAGGTGCTGGAAACGCTGGCGTAGGGTGCATGCGGGGAATTGTTTGAATAAGCGGAATGCCGCCGCAGGGCGGCTTTTCAAAAACCTGATAGTTAGCTGTAACTAACTTTTGAACAGGCAGAAGGTGAACGGATTGAACATTGTATTCAGGGGTGAGGGACATGGAAGCGCACGTGGATTTCTGGGATAAAAATGCAAAGCGGTATGACCGCTTCATGCGAAAGGATGCGGCGGCGTATCGGCAGATGTATGAGCTGATTCGACCGGTCGTAAAATCCAAAACGGTTTTGGAGCTTGCCACCGAAACGGGGCTGATCGCAAAGCACATCGTCAGTGCGGCAAAGCATATCGAAGCGACGGATGCTTCTGCGAAAATGATTGCCGAAGCCAAGCGGGATAACTGCTCTGCGAAGCTGTATTTTTCGGTGCAGGATATGTTTCATCTGCCCTATGCGCCCCATTCCTTTGACGTTGTGATTGTGTCCAATGCCCTGCACATCGTGCCGCATCCGGAAAAAGCCCTTGCCGAAATCAGACAGGTTTTAAAGGATGACGGTGTATTGATTGCCCCGACCTTTACCCATGCGGAGAATTCGCTTCTCGGCAGGTTCAAGGCGTTTTTTATGAAGCTGGCGGGTTTTCCGCTTTGCAGCAGGTGGACGAGCGAGGAATACCTGAATTTTCTGCGGGAAAACGGCTGGACGGTGCAAAAAAGTGCCGTACTGAAAGCGTCCTTCCCGCTGACCTATGCGAAATGCATGAAGACGGAGGTGTGACGATATGTCCTTTTTTGAGAACACCCGCAAGCCTGTGGGACTTGGCGGAAAGCTCATGGTCAGCCTGATGAATCTCGGTCACAGTCCTATGGCGCGGTGGGGGCTTCGGTTTTTGAACGTCGCGCCGGACGCCAAGGTGCTGGATTGCGGCTGCGGCGGCGGGGCAAACATCAAAAGAATGCTGAAAAAATGTCCGCGGGGAATTGTGAAGGGCATCGACTACTCGCCCGTCAGCGTGGAGAAATCCCAAAAGGTCAATGCGGACGCTATCGCGAAGGGACGCTGCACGATTCTGCAAGGCAGTGTGGCGAAAAGGATCTTTGCGGAGGGGTGGTTTGACGCGGTCACGGCGTTTGAAACCGTCTATTTCTGGCAGGAACTGCCGCAGTGCTTCCGCGAAATCCATCGGATGCTGAAGACCGGCGGAATGTTTCTCATCTGCAACGAAAGCAGCGGCGATACGGATAAGGACGAAAAGTGGACAAAGATCATCGACGGGATGACCATCTACAAGGATGCCGAGCTGAAAGCGAATCTGGAGCAGGCGGGCTTTCGCGACGTGCAGATTCACAAGAATAAATGGGACTGGCTGTGCGTCACGGCGCGTAAATGAGGAGCGGAAACGACATGAGCATCTTTGCATCCATTCTGCGCGGTGTATACAGGCTTTCCGGCGCAAAAAAGGCATTTGCCTTGCCGGAGGATGCGCTGAGCAGGGAAATCGAAAAGCAGAACCGGCATCGCGGCGTTTTTATGCCCACCGACCGCAAGGCTTATTATGAAACAATGACGGTGAACGGCTTTCCGTGCCTGATTGTGCGGGAAGCACCGAATCCGTCCAAGCGCGCCATTCTCTATTTCTTTGGCGGCGGCATGGTAATCGGTCCGGATCGGGGCGATCTGCCCGTTATGCGCAAGCTCTGCCGCGAGACTGGCTGTGATGTGTGGTTTCCGTTCTACCCGCTCTGCATGGAGCATTGCATCACTGAAACCTACGCGATGGTGTACGAATGTTACCGAAAAATGATTGAACTGTACGGCGGCGGAAATGTCAGCACCTGCGGTTTTTCCTCCGGCGGCGCGCTGGCTTTGGGAATCGCGGCGCACAACAACGCCCAGCCCGAACCACTGCCGCAGCCGAGACACATCGTCGCCGTATCGCCCGGCGAAGTGCCGTGGAACGATGCGGAAAGGGCACGGATGCAGGCGCTCAATGAAAAGGATGTTGCCATTGACTATGCCTTTATGGTGAAGGCGGAAAAGTTCATGCGCCATGGACAAAGCAATGTGCCGGACTATATGCTCTCCGGCTCTCGGGGAGATTTCTCCGGCGCAGGCGATATCCATTTCTTCTATTCCGCTGACGAGGTGCTTTACGGCGCATTGCCGGACTTTGAGGAAGCCTGCAAGCGGGCAGGTGTTCCCTATACGGTGTCTGCCCACCCGAAAATGGTGCATT
>URJN01000304.1 GCA_900548125.1 uncultured Eubacteriales bacterium | reverse complement strand
TTTATGTTACTGGATATCAATCAGATGGCTTTCTTCCACCTTCGGCGTTTCGACCTTCTTCGGCACATTCAGCTTCAGAACGCCGTCCTCATAAGCCGCCGCCACATCTTCCTTCTTCACATGGTCGCCCACGTAGAAGGTGCGCTGGCAGGTACCCATGAAACGCTCACTGCGAATCACACGGCCCTTCTTATCCGTTTCTTCCTCGTCGTTCTTGCGCTCAGCCTTAATGGTCAGGTAACCATCCTTCAGCTCAGCCTTGATATCTCCCTTCTTAAAGCCCGCCATATCCAAATCCAGCTCATAGTGATCGTCATATTCCTTGACGTCGCAATTCATCAGACCCTTTGCGCTCTGGCTCGAAGCCGGCATATCGAACATATCATCAAACATATCAGAGAAAACATTGCTAAGCAGCATAACAATCCCTCCATTGAAATCACACTTTTATATGAATACGGTTCGAAGCTCCATCGGCAGGCGGCGCAGGACTTTTATCCGCGCCCCTGCGGGCTTCCTTCCGTTTACATGAGGTATTGTATCACCGATTGTTAGCACTGTCAATAGGTGAGTGCTAACTTTTTCTCGAAAAATAATATTCAAGTTGCGAGTGCATCCGTTTTTGCTTGATATTGCTGTGTTTTTTGCCATTTTATATTTTTGACTTTTTTTGATTTTCATTTCCGATTCTCCGCATTTCAGCTCCGCATCCGGAAAAAATCGGGCTGATTCCCTCCGTCAAAGTCCGGAACACTCCATGTACGCAAGCCCTATCCATAACAAAAACGGATGCCTCCCGCCGTATTCGGGGAAGCATCCATTCTGAGCATATGATGATTCAATTTAAGCCCTGAGAAACACGCTCCTGCGCAAATCGGCGTTCCCGCTTACATGGTTTCGAACGGAAAATACGCTCTGAAGCAAACCTCATTGCCGTTGTCATCCGTTCCGCGAATGAGCCATCCGGCGCCAATCGTCTGCCGATCTGCCAGGTTTCGAATCTGTATGCGGCGAATCTCGTTCGCGCCAATGTAGCTCTTTCTGCCGCCGTTTCTCTCTCCGAAGACATCGACTGTCTTGGCGTAAACCATGTTCTTTCCGTTTTTAAGGAAGCTGACTGTCGTCAGCTCATCAAGCGTCACGCCGACGCCGTTCTGTTCCTTGATGTAAATCGTATAGCTCCAGGTCGGCGTAGCCTCTGCCGTCTGCTGCTCAATCGGCACGGGCAGCGTCGTATGGGTCGTAAAGGCGATATACGCCTTGCCATCCTCTCTCTGCTGAGGCTGCTGAAACCACTCCACCGTATAGCCGCTTTTGTCTTTCCCGATATGGGGAACATACAGCATGACAAAGAGAAACCCTGCCAAAGCCACCGCAATGAAAGCCGTTTTTCTGGACGAAAAGAGCTTTCTTTTCTGCGCCGTCCGATCTTTCGGCTGTATCTCTATCTGGGAACAGGGCTTTTCGCTTTGCTCCGTCGGCTTCTCCGACTTTTTGAAAACAGCTTCCGCGCTGACGGTCTCGGATTCGGCAGGCATAGACGCCTCGTCTGCCTCGTTTTCCGCCTTCTGCCCGACGTTTACATCCAGCAGCTCCATGATGCGCATCAGCATTTCATAGCTCGGCTCGGAGCGGTCGTTTTCCCAGCTGGAAACGGTCTGTCGGCTGACATAGAGCGCAGACGCCAGCTGTTCCTGCGTCATGCCCTTGGCTTTGCGTGCATTTCGGATTCGCTGACCCAAGCTTTCCATATTGGTCACGGCTGAGCATACTCTCTTTTCAGATTCAAAATACTCTTGAAGGACAACTCATTGCCATTGGCATCCTTCCCTTTGACCACGATGCCGACTTGGTCAAAGTCCTGAGACGCCGCCCCGCTTTCATACAGGAACGGCTCGTCGCCTTTCTTCATCTCGCCCGCGTCAAAAACAAACGCCGGCATGATGACCTGATTCATCTGTTCCCCGTTGCTGAAAAATGTATCCATGAAGGATTCCGGCGTAAAGGCAACATCGCTCTCATTCTGGAGCTTAAAGCCGTAATACCAGCCCTCTCCGCCCTCAAAAAATGCGTCGCGGGTCAGATAGGTCGGTTCCTCAATCGGCTCGACGGTCAGGTATGCCTGACCCTCCTGCGGTTCAGTCTCCTTCGTAAAGTCCTCGGGCGTCATCCTCTCCCGAATCTCCGAGGACAGCGGGATGTAGAGCTTGAACGTCAGACTGTTTCCGTTGTCATCCTCGCCTTCGACGGCAATGCCGTAGCCGATGCTTCCATCCGCCGGATGGCGCGTGGCGTAACTGGTCAGCATATCGCCCTCAAATCGCGTCGTATACCAGTACCATTCCAGCTCATCGCCCGTATAGGTCATCGAATCCATCGGCAGCTTTTCGTTGTTAAAGAGGAATTCCGTCGCCCGCTTCATCGTAAACGGAACGCCGTTTGTCTCCTGCGCAAACAGAATGATATCCCAAATATAGGGTTTTTCCGGATCGCCGCTCTGGATGAGCTTTAGCGGCTTTTCGGCGGTCACGAGGGAGAGGAACGCCTTGCCTTCTTCCGGAACATCTTCTTCCTGGAACCATTCCCATGTATACTTTTCCAG
Organism: uncultured Eubacteriales bacterium; assembly: GCA_900548125.1. GTDB lineage: Bacteria > Bacillota > Clostridia > Christensenellales > Aristaeellaceae > Ventricola. The sequence continues at coordinate 350 of URJN01000304.1, read as the reverse complement.
CTGAGGGCTGTCCGCCTGTGCAGACTGCGTCGCCGCCTGCGCGGGAATGCCCGTCTGCGCGCCGGACTTGATCACGCGGACAATCATCAGCACGGCAATCGCCAAAATCAGCGCGATGACCGCCGCCAGGACAAACAGGTTTTTGCGCTTATGCGGTGGTTTCTTTTCCCCCATGCTCAGCACTTCGTTCAGCTTCTCGCGCTGCTGTGCCGTCGGCTCTGCGCGCCCGTTCTCCCAGTGTGAAACCAGCTGTCGGGAAACCCCCATTGCGGAAGCAAGCTGCTCCTGGGTCATTCCCTTCGCTTTGCGCGCCTGCAAAATATCCTTTGTGAATTCCGACATCTAAATTT
>URJN01000303.1 GCA_900548125.1 uncultured Eubacteriales bacterium | reverse complement strand
GATAGAAACGGAACGCAAACAAAAAAGCTATTTTCCCTCGAAGCGGGGGAGAATAGCTTTTTCTGTAAATGAAAGAATCACTGAAATTCCTGTTTTTGCTATTCAAGCTGCTTTATGTCAATCGGCTGACTCTGCCGCAAAGCGGGATGCGCAGCTTAGACAATAAAGCCCGGAATGAACAGCGGCAGATAGACGATAGCAAGGAAAACGACAATCAAACCGATGAGGTAGGGCACGACTGCCTTGGAAATCTTTTCAAGCGGCAGATTGGTTATGCCCGAAGCGACAAACAGATTGATGGCGACCGGCGGGGTAATCATGCCGATGGCGATGCCGACCACGAACAGGATGCCGAAGTGCAGCGTGGAAATACCCAGCGCGCGAATCAGGGGCAGGAAAACCGGCGTCAGAATGATGATGGCGGAGGAGGTTTCCATGAACACGCCGGCGACAAGGATGATGAGGGAGATGAGGAAGAGAATGACATACTTGTTGGTCGAAACGCTCAAAACCGCCGCAGAAATCGCTTCCGGAATCTTCCAGTTTGCCAGCGCCCAGCCAAACGGCCCGCTGCACGCGATGATAATCATGATGACCGCGCTCGTCTTGGCAGAGCCGAGCATCGTCGTGTAGAGCTTTTTGAAGCTCATATCGCGGTAGACGAATGTCGAAACCAGCAGCGCATAAACGACGGCGACGGCAGCGGCTTCCGAGGGCGTAAAGTAACCGGAGAAGATGCCGCCCAGAATGATGGCAGGCATCAGGATGCCCGGAATCGCCTTGAAGAACGTTTTAGCGACATTGCGGAGGGAGAACGGCTTACCCTTGGGATAGTCGTTTTTGTACGCCTGATAGAGGGAGATGACAATCAGCATCAAGCCCATAATGACGCCCGGCAGGAAACCGGCGCTGAACAGGCGGCTGACGCTCTCCTCGGCGATGACGGCATACAGAACCATCGGCACGGAGGGCGGAATGACGACGCCGATTGTACCGGCGGCTGCAACCAGCGCGGCGGCGGAATCCTCACGGTATCCGCGCTTTTTCAGCTCAGGGACGAGCGTTGCGCCGACAGCGGCGGTCGTTGCCGCGCCGGAACCGGAAATCGCGGCGAAGAACATGCCCGCCAGAACGGAAACGACGGACAGACCGCCCTTAATCATGCCCAGCAGGGATTCGCAGAACTCGACCAGCACCTTGGAGATTTTTCCGCCCGCAAGCAGGTCGCCCGCGAAGATGAAGAACGGAACGGCAATCAGGCTGAATGAATCACAGCTGGCAAACATGCGCTGCACGATAATCATCATCTTGGCGTCGCCAAAGCCTGCGAACATCGTTGCCGCAGCGGCGGAGCAAATCGCAAACGCAACCGGCACACCCAGCAGCAGCAGCGCGATAAATACGCCGAAAAGAATCAATGCCATTATCCCTTGACCTCCTTCAAGCTCTCGGCCTCGCCCAGAACCATGACAAGCGCGTGCAGCATCATGATGCCCATGCTGATGGGGATGCACAGATAGATGTACTTCATCTTAATGGGCATGGCAGTCGCTGTCTTATTCAGCTTACCGCAGTATTTGCAGCTGTAATAGAGCAGCACCGCGAACAGCAGGCAGCAGACGGCATGCACCGCAATGCGCATAAACGCGCCCACACGCTTGGGAACCATGCTTTGGATGAACGTGATGGCGATGTTGCCGCTATGACGATATACGCAGGTCGCGCCGAGAAAGGTAGACCAGATGAGCAGATAGCGCGTCACTTCGTCCGACCAGGTCAGGGAAGTGAAGAAGGTGCGGCAGATGATTTGTGCGGTCGTGATGATGACCATCAGACCGAGCATCAGCACGATGGCGACGCTGCAAACCCGATCGAGCGCATCGCTGACAGGCGAAAGAACTTTCTTGAGTATCATAGAGGGATGCCTCCGTCTTTGGAATAGTGGAGCTAAAAAAATTTCCTCCCCTCGAGGGAGAGGAAAGGAAGAACAATACTGCTGATTATTCGGCGAGCAGAGCCTGAATGCGGGCAATGTAGTCCGCAAACTGCGGATATGCGTCGTACACACTCTGAACAGCCGCACGGAAGGTATCGGTTTCCGGCGTTTCAATGACTTCGACGCCGTGGCTCTTGATGGTCTCGAGCTGGCTGGCTTCCTGCTCGGCGACCCAAGCACGCTCGTATTCGGCGGCTTCCTGCGCACTGGTCAGGAAGATTTCCTGCGTCGCTTCATCCAGACTGTTGAACACGTCCAGGCTCATGGTGATGATGGCGGTGGAGTAGCTGTGACGGTCAAGCGTCACGTACTTCTGACCATAATCCCACAGCTTGTAGGAATAGATGACGTTGATCGGGTTTTCTTCACCCTCGATGGTGCCCTGCTGCATGGCAGTCAGTGCTTCCGACCAAGCCATCGGAACTGCATTGACCTTCAGCGCGGAGAAGGTCGCGGTGTAGACCTCGTTCTCCATCACGCGAAGTTTCAGACCCGCGAGATCATCGGCATTGTTGATCGGGCGAACGGAGTTGGTCAGGTTGCGGAAACCGCGCTCGGCGTAAGCCAGACCCTTCAGACCCGCGTCCTCGAGGGTGTCGAGCAGCTCACGTCCGATTTCGCTGTCCAGAACCTTATAGGCTTCCTCGTTGTTGGCAAACAGATACGGCATATCCAGAACGCCCATCATCTGAGAGAAGTTGACGAACGGACCGCTGGTGATAATGCCCATGTCCAGCATGCCCATGGTCATCGAGTCGAGCATCGTGCTTTCGTCGCCGAGCGTGCCGTTGGGATAAATCTCAATCTTGTATTCGCCGTTCGTGCGCTCGGAAACAAGCTCAGCAAACTTCGTAGCCGCAACATGGAAGGAATCCTGCTCGTTGACAGTGGTGCCGAGCTGCAGGACGGTTTCACCCAGCGCGCAGGCACTGGTCAACGCCATGGACAGAGCCAAGGC
>URJN01000302.1 GCA_900548125.1 uncultured Eubacteriales bacterium | reverse complement strand
GGCTCAGCCCGCTTTTTCATTTTTGTTTGACTTTGGGAAATCGTCCCGAAACCGCCCGTTCACACGGAGTGTTGGAAGGGTGGAGGATTTCAGCAGAGCGAAAGACGGAAGCGGCGGGCAGATCCGTTCTTGCGCTTGATCCGCATGTGCGCTATAATGCTTTACAACATTAAAGCAATGAAAGAAGGGCTTTTCCATGCGAATCCGCTATGTTCCCGCTGACCCTGCCGGCAATCTGACGGCGTTGACGCTGACGCAGGTCAGACCCGAAGAACGCGCTGTTGTTGCCGCGCAGATGATGGCGCGTTGTCCGGAGAGGTTCGAGCAGGTCGGCTTTATCGGGGAGGATGCGGCAGAGGCGGCGCTTCCGAGGCTGGATATGATGGGCGGGGAATTCTGCGGAAACGCGGCGCGGGCGTTTGCCTGCTGGGTGGATCGGCAGAGGGGCGGTGGGGAAAGCTCGCTGAGCATTTCCATCAGCGGCGCGTGTCAGCCGGTCGCCGTCGAGCTTGACGCGGCGCACGGCAAGGCGTATGCGCAGATGCCGATTCCCATCGGGCTGGAGGAGATTCGGGTCATGGGGCGCGCCGTGCCGGTCGTCCATATGGAAGGCATTGACCATGCGCTGATGACGGACTGTGCGCCGTCGCAGGAGCTGGCGCAGGCGGTATGGGAAGCCATGCCCGCTCAGGATGCGCAGGGCGTCATGTTTATACAGAATACGACCATGACACCGCTGGTGTACGTCGCCGCGACGGGCACGCGGGTATGGGAAAGCAGCTGCGGCTCCGGAACGGTTGCGCTGGCGTGGTATCTCGCCCGAAAGCTGGCGGACGGGAAACATGGCTTTGCGTTTGACGAGCCGGGCGGAAGGCTTGAGGCACGGGTGACGATGCGCATGGGCAGGGCGGTTCGCATCGTCATGGGCGGAAGCGTGCTTCTGGGAGAAGAAAGGGAAATCGAATTGTAAAAAGCCGATGCCCCGCGAACAAAAATCACCTCCTGCGCCCGTCTATATAGGTGAAATACGAAAGCAGGTTGATTTGCCGACGGGCGGACGCGCCTAACGGCAGGAGGAGGAGTGATTTCTTTGACAGACACCTTGCAGGACTGGACGGCGGAAAGGCTGATCGACGAATACGGCGATGAGCTGCTCCGGCTGTGCCTGTTTTATATGGGAGACAGACAGCTTGCCGAGGACGCTTTTCAGGAGACGATGGTCAAGGCGTGGCGTGCCCTGGAAAATTTCAGGGGCGAGAGCGGGATGAAAACATGGCTGTTTCATATTGCCGTCAATACCTGTCGGGATATGCTCCGAAGCGGATGGTTCAGGATGCGGAAAAAGAGCGTGCCGCTGGATGTCATGCCGGAATTGGAGCAGCAGGAGGACGAGCATGCGCGGGAGATTGCCGCCGCCGTGCTGAGCCTGCCGGGAAAATACCGCGAGGTCATGGTGCTGTATTATGAACAGGGCATGCGCATTCGGGAAATCGCCGAGGCGCTGCATATGCCGCTGAATTCCGTATCGAGCAGACTGCGGCGTGCGAAAGCGCTGCTCAGGAATGAAGTGGAAGGGGGAAACGACGCATGAAAGGGCAGGAAATCAGACGGGGATTAAAGACGGCGGAGGAAGATGTGCGGGTTTCGCCTATGCTGCGTGCAAGGACACTGCGTGCCATGCGCGAGAGCGGAAAACCCAAAACCGGAAGGACGAAGAAAAAGGCATCGTTTGTTTTGGCGGCTGCGCTGGTGTGCGTGATGCTGACGGCTGTGGCTCTGGCGGCGGCGAATCGGGCGGGTATGCTCGATTTCATCGGAAGATATCCCAACGCCGAACTGCCGGATAACGCCGCCGATTATGTGCATCCGGCGGATGCGGCGGGAAAGACCGCGGGGCTGTCTGCGCATGTCAGGGAAGAATTCTATGACGGACGGACATTGCGGCTGACGGTCGATGTTGCGATGGAAAACCAGAAGGCGGTTCTGCTCGGTCTGGATTACATGCCGACGGACAGATGGCAGAGCCTGATCCATATGGCGGGCGATGAGGAAGACGAAACGGATACGCGCTCCATTCTGGATGTTTACCGACAGGACGGCTACGAAGCGATGTATAACATGAGTGTGTATACGAAGGAAGATCAGGGCGGCATGGGCGTCAGCAGAAGCGGCTATGACATGGTGCTGGGCGAGGACGGCACATTGACCTGCTATATCGAGCAGACCTATGATACGGATGAGCCGAAGCGGACGGTCGAGCTGAACATCCGTGCGACGCGGTATCGTGAGGAAGACGGAACCATGCGGCGGGAAGGCGAACCGTGCGCGGAGATGAAGCTCTCGTTCACGGTCGTCTCCTCGGCGCAGGAGGATGCGTCGGAGGATACATGGGTCAGCACGGAGCCGGTCGATTACGCGGAGGTCGGCGTGCGCATCGACAAAGTGACGATGATGATTAAGCCGCTGGAAATCTACTATACAATCGACTATACGGTGACAAACCGAGAAAAATTTGCGGTGCTGGACGGCGGGCTGGATTTTGAAATCATCGACCCGAACAGCGGCGCGGCGGAATATTGGGAACAGCGGCTCAAGGATGGTCCGTCCGGCGCAGGCTCAAGCGGACCGACCGACGGCGGCGATTGGGACACGGCGGTCACATGGCAGCAGGAGGGAACGCTTGCGCTGAGCGAATGGGCGCAGAGCTATACCCTGCGGGCGTACAGCACATGGGAAAAGACGCGGTATGACACGCATACCATCCGGATGACGCAGAAGAATTGATGAAAGATCGAGAAACTGCAAGAATATAAAGCGGGCAATCCCCTATGTGTAAAAAAAGAAGGGCTGTCAAGATTAAACCGAATATTTCAAGAAGCAAATCTCTAAGCATTTTGGGATATGGGGCTTTGCCCCATCGCCCCACCAAAGGGCTTTCCGAGCGTTTACGGCGCCCGTTTGGCGCATCGCCCTT
>URJN01000301.1 GCA_900548125.1 uncultured Eubacteriales bacterium | reverse complement strand
CTGCGCTCTGAGTCAATCGAAAGGACAGCCATGCTCCCATTGTTCCCCTATCGGGGTATGCTCAGACCGATCATCATGGTGCTTGTCTATGCGGCAGGTGCTTTTGTGCTGCATGCAGCTAAAAACAAGCCTTGGAAGCGAAAGGTTTTGCTCGCCGAATTCGCAGTATATTGCTTTTTTGTGATATATGCAACGTTTCTTTCCCGCAGTGTGGCGCAGACCTATTCCTACCGCCTTCAGGCGTTTTCTTCGGCAAGAGCCGCGTTCGCTCTGGATGGCAATCTCTGGGATATGATTCGCGGAGACTTTTCGATTCTCCATATTACCAGCCTCCAAACGCTGGAGGGTATCATCGTCAACATTCTCTTGTTTATCCCCATGGGCTATCTTCTGCCCCAGCTTACGCGGCTGTCGTGGCTTCAAACCGTTCTCATCTGCGCGGCATGCAGTGCCGCCATCGAGTTCGGTCAGCTGTTTTCCAAGCTCGGCATGCTTGACGTAGACGATTTCATATTCAATGCGACGGGAGCCATGCTCGGCGTATGGTGCTTCCAGCTGCGCCTTTGGCTTCAACGCTAGCGGGTTGAACCCGCCTTCACATCCGCCAAAGTCCGCAGGGCTGCAAAGCTCTGCTCACGCGGTCGGTCTTGTGCAGCTTTCCCATGCGTCAACAATACGGGCTGAACCCATCTGAACAAAATCACCAATTCTCTCTGTGGAAGGAGTTTAATCATGAATCTGTCTGCTATGAATCTGGATGTCGCGCGCAAGCTGCTCTCTGTCGGAGAGCTTTTCCGGATCCAGGGTCCGTTTTTTTCTTATGAAGAAATCAAAATGGGTAACGTTAACCATACTTACAAGGTCAATTACATCCGCGATGACGGCACAGGTATGGCGAAAATCAAATCCTATCTGGTTCAGCGCGTCAACACCTATGCGTTCCAGCACCCCATCGAGCTGATGCAGAATATTGACCGCGTAACCGAGCATATCCGCAAAAAGCATCCCGAATCCAAAAGCCTGCACTTCCATCACACCCACGAAGGCGTCAACTACCTGCTCGACCACGACGGTTTCTGGCGTCTGAGCAACTACGTGCCGTCCGTCACGTTCGACACCTGCGACGACCTGAGCGTCGTGCGCAGCGCGGGCGAAGCGTTCGGCGATTTCCAGATGATGCTCTCGGATTTTGACGCCAGCTGCCTGTACTATACCATTCCGGATTTCCATAATACCCGCAAGCGTTATCAGAAACTTCGGGAAGACATGGAAGCGGATGTATGCGGGCGCGTTGCAGAGGTGCGCGAGGAGCTTGACTGGCTGCTGTCCGTAGAAGACGCGGCTTGCAAGCTGACGGATTTGTACACGGAAGGCAAGCTCCCTCTCCGCGTCACCCATAATGACACGAAGATCAACAACGTTCTCTTTGACGAGGCAACGCGCAAGGCTCTGGTCGTCATCGACCTGGATACCGTCATGCCGGGTCTGGTCGGTCATGATTTCGGCGACGCAATCCGTTTTGCGGCAAACTTTGTCGAGGAAGATTCTCCCGAAGCCGACAAGGCGGGCGTGAACCTCAATATCTATTGGGCGTTCGCTGAGGGATTTATTCAGAAAACCGCGTCCACGCTCACCGAAACCGAGGTCGATACACTCGGTCTGAGCTGCTTTGCGCTCGCCTGCGAGCTGGCTACGCGCTTCCTCGACGACTATATCGTCGGTGACAAGTATTTCAAGATCAAATACGAAAAGCATAACCTGACGCGCACCCGCTGCCAGATTGCTTTGGCGAAGGATATGCTCCTGAAGATGGACGCGATGAACGCCATCGTCAAGGATTGCTGGGTTCGTTATAAGGATCATTGATTTTTCCCTGTTTTACGCGCAAGCTGCTGTTCTCCCGTTTGGGCAGAGCAGTCTTTTTTAATTCCTTCAAATTGTCCGTGTGAGCAGAGTTTTGAAGCCTTGAAGACCTTGGCGCATTCAGCCCGCTTCTTTATGCTCTGCCGTTCTTCAAGCTCTCCTCCAGCCGTGCGACTGCATCCTCATATTCCTTTTCTCCGCGCAAGCTGCTCAGTGTTTCATCCTCCTTCAGCCCGCGTAAAAGAGCCGTCCGCAATTCCCGTCCCGCGTCCCGCCAATCCACTTTCGGCTTAAACGTCGGATTAAACAGCAGCGGATTCGGCGTCATCGGCTTCCCCACCGACGCATCCACCATTTGAGTCAGACAGGCAAGAGCTTCCTTTTTTCTGCCCATGACCATGTACTGCTGCATCAGCAGTCCGGCACTCATGCCTCCGCCCACAGCAAAAATCGCCTCTACCCTTCGATATATCTTTGCGATTTCCAACGCTTCCCGTGCATCCTCCTTCGTCTGCATCAGCATCATCAGCATTTGCAGAGCTTGCGATACGGCGCGGTAAAGCTGTTTTTGGATCTCCTCCAACGCCTTGTCGTTCTCTCCCGTTTTCTGTTCAAGCTGTATGCGCAGGAGCGCGGCGTCCTCCGTCCTTCCCTCTGTTTCTTCCAGATAACGCCGAGCATCCTCTGTTCTGTCCTCCTGAATAGCGATGGATGCCAGTGCATTCGCCGCAAACTGCCGCTGTGCCGCGTTTCCGGAAGCATACACCGCCTCATACAAGGCTTTTCTCTGCCCGCTCATTCCCTCATCTTCCGGAAAGGTCATTTGAAGCACCGCAACCCACCCTGCCGCATTCAGCTTTAAATCACAATCCGCCGGATATTCACGCAGCAAACCCTTCATATAGGCGTGCGCCGCTTCTCTGTCGTCCTGCCGCACAAAACCGACAAATCGTTCCGTGCATGCCGCAAGCTGCTCTGCCGACATTTTTTCTTCAAATGCCAACAGGGAATCGACGCTCGACCCCAACGCCCGCGCCAGCGGACAGAGCAGCGCGATATCCGGATACGCCGCTCCCGTCTCCCTTAATTAAAGATATTGTTGGGTAAAAAAGAAAGGTCAGTCGATTTTGCCGATGAAGCGGTAGTAGAT
>URJN01000300.1 GCA_900548125.1 uncultured Eubacteriales bacterium | reverse complement strand
CGCGAGGAACGGAAAAGTAGCGCTGCGTCCAAGCACAGAGAGGGTCCTTCACCGGCTGAAAGGGGACCTGCGGCGGCGGAGTGTGAAGTGCGTCCGGGAGCGCGGCGGGTAATGCCGCCCGGCTCGGCCCCGATATTGGCCGGAAATGAGTAAAGCGTAAGAGTGGAACCGCGTATCACGCCTCTTACACCCCGCTGGGGTGTGAGAGGCGTTTTTTGTCCCAGGAAAGGAAGATGGAAATGTTTCGATCCCTGCGCGATCTGCTGGGCGCGTATCAGCGCCGCGACCCGGCGGCCCGGTCTAAGCTGGAAATTCTGCTGCTGTATCAGGGCGTCCACGCCGTGCTCTATCATCGGCTGGGCCACTGGCTGTACTGCCACAACTGGAAGTTTCTGGCCCGGTGCGTCTCCCAGTGGAGTCGGTTCTGGACGGGCATTGAGATCCACCCCGGCGCCAGGATCGGCAAGCGCCTGGTCATTGACCACGGCATGGGCATCGTCATCGGCGAGACCGCCGAGGTGGGGGACGACTGCCTGCTCTACCACGGCGTCACCCTGGGCGGCACCGGCAAGGACCAGGGGAAGCGCCACCCCACCATTGGAAACAACGTGCTGATCAGCTGCGGGGCCAAGGTGCTGGGTCCCTTCAAGGTGGGGGACAACGCCCGCATTGCGGCCAACGCCGTGGTCCTCAGCGAGGTGCCCGACGATGCCACCGCCGTGGGCATTCCCGCCCAGATCGTCCGCATTGCCGGCCGCACCACCCACTATGCCGACGACGTGGACCAGACCAGCGTGGAAAATCCCACCCTGGAAAAGCTGGCGGCCCTGTCCTCCCGGGTGGAGCTGCTGGAGCGGCTGATGGATGCCGAATACCTGAAGGAAAATCGCCAACAACAGGCCGAGACGGTGGCTGCCGCCGTCGGCGTGAACAATACGGAGGAATGAACCATGCAGATTCGGGATAGGATCGCCGCTTTCAGAGAGCGGATGAAGTCTGACCATTTCGCGGTTGTCATTGTGCCGACGGCAGACAGCCATGCTTCTGAATATATCGCTGACCACTTTAAAACGCGCCAGTGGCTTTCGGGCTTCACCGGTTCGGCGGGAACGATGGTCGTCGGGCTGGAAGAATCCGCCCTGTTTGTAGACGGACGCTACTTCATTCAGGCGGAGCATCAGCTGGAGGGAAGCGGAGTGACGCTTATGCGCATGGGCACGGCGGGCACGCCGACGCTTGAGGAATATGTCGCTTCGCTGCTGCATGAAAACGATGCGCTGGGCATGGACTTTGGCGTGGTCAGCGAGCGTTTTGCTGAAAATATGCGCGAGAAGGCTGCCATGAAGGGCGCGCTGCTGCGCGATACGGGCGACTGGTTCAGCGGCCTTTGGAAGGATCGTCCGGCTCTGCCGCAGAATAAGGCTTTCATTCTGGAAGAAAAATATGCGGGACGCAGCGTGCAGGATAAGATTGCCGCTATTCGCAAGGTGATGAGCGAGCGCGGCGCAAAGCTGCATGTGCTGAATGTGCTGGATGATATCGCGTGGATTCTGAATGTCCGCGGCGGCGACGTACTCAATACGCCGGTCGTGATGAGCTATCTGGTCATCGGCGAAAAGCATGTGAACTGGTTTGTCGATGAAAATAAGGTGGATGACGCCATGCGCTCCGCGCTCAAGGAGGCGGGCGTGAATATCCGCGGTTACGATGAGATTATTCCCGCGCTGAAGGGGCTTGAGCCGGATGTGCCCGTGCTGGCGGATGCGTCGAAGCTGACTGCCGCGCTGATGGATGCGCTTGAGCGCGCCGAAATCATTCGCGGGGAAAATCCGTCTACCTACATGAAGTCTATCAAGAACGATGTGGAGCTTGAAAACCTGCGCCGCGTGCATGTCAAGGACGGCGTGGCGGTTACGCACCTGATGTACTGGCTCAAACAGAATGTCGGCAAGATTCCGATGACGGAAATCAGCGTCAGCGACAAGCTGCTGGATTTCCGCAAAGAGCAGGAGCATTTCATCTCTCCGAGCTTTAATACGATTTGCGCCTATCGTGCCAATGCCGCGATGATGCACTACAGCGCGACGCCGGAAAGCGACGCGAAGCTCGAGCCGCGCGATTTGCTGCTTATCGACTCCGGCGGACAGTATCTGGAAGGCACGACGGATATCACCCGCACCTTTGCGCTTGGCGAGGTGACGGATGAGCAGAAGAAGCACTTTACCGCCGTCCTTTGCAGCGTGCTGAATCTGGCGAACGCGAAGTTCCTGCACGGCATGACGGGCATCGGTCTGGATATCCTGGCGCGCGGCCCGATTTGGGATATGGGCATTGACTACCGCTGCGGTACGGGTCACGGCGTGGGCTATCTGCTCAGCGTGCATGAGGGACCCAATGGCTTCCGCTGGTATAAGGCGCCAACGCGCAGCGAAGATACGGTTCAGGAGCCGGGCATGGTGACGACCGACGAGCCGGGCGTATACATCGAAGGAAGCCACGGCATCCGCACGGAGAACGAGCTGGTCTGCCGCAAGCTGGAGGAGAATGAATACGGTCAGTTCCTCGGCTTTGAAACGCTGACCTGCGTGCCGATTGATTTGGATGCGGTCGTTCCGGAGCAGATGAGCCCGCGTCAGCGCGGATGGCTGAATGAATACCATGCGTTTGTGCGCGAAACGCTGCTTCCGCTGATGTCCGATGAGGAAGAACGCGAGTGGCTCAGGCACGCGACCCGCGCGATTTAAGGAAAACAATGGGGACTGAACACAGCAGGGAACGGCGTTCCCTGCTCCTTTTCTGTGAGGCTTGTCCTGCGTTTTAGCGTGTTGCAGCCCTTTACAGTGCCATCCTTAAAATTGCGCCCAATTCGGGTCTAGCATTTTGGGCATTTTTCCTGTATAATGTAAATCAGAATGTAGTCCTTGCGCGTAAGCGTGCGGGGTTGCACTTCCATCATCAGAATATGGAGGGATAGATTTATGAAACTTATCGTTGCAATCGTTCAGGATGAGGATGC
>URJN01000299.1 GCA_900548125.1 uncultured Eubacteriales bacterium | reverse complement strand
CCCCTGTTTCAAATAAGGTTCTGCGCCTGCCCTCTCCTCTGCCGCAGTTTGCAGAAAACACGGAAGCCCTGTTCGCGCGGGCGATTCCCATACATTCAAAAAACGCTCCCGTTTTTGCTCAAACGGAAGCGTTTTGGTTTGTTTTCAGGGTTTCCTCGAATCACTTATGGTACAGGCTGTTCTTCTCGTAAATCGGCTCGCAGGTCATGCGCATGCCCAGCCGCTTGAATACGCCGTCATCCACCGAGGAAAGGATGACCGTAGAATGTGCCTCGCATTTCTTGAGCTTGTCCAGAGCCTGCATCGCCAGCATCGCGTTATGGTCGCTGGCGGCGCTGATGGCAAGCGCGACGAGCATTTCATCCGTATGCAGGCGCGGATTATGGCTCTTCATGTAATCGGTCTTGAGCGTCTGAATCGTGCCGATGACGTCCGGAGAAATCAGCTTAACGGCGTCGTCAATGCCCGCAATCGCCTTGAGCGCATTGAGCATCGCGGCAGACGCCGCGCCAAAAAGCTCGGTCGTTCTGCCGGTCACAATCGTTCCGTCCGGAAGCTCGATGGCGATGGCAGGCTTGCCCGTGCGCTCGGCGACCGCCATCGCGGCAGGCACGACCGCGCGGCGTTCCGGCTCAATATCCAGCGTGCGCATCAGCAGCTCGATTTTTGCCACCTCTTCGTCAGCATTCTGACCCTGACGGACGCGGCACGCCGCCTGGAAGTAGCGGCGGATGACCTCCTGCCTGGACGCCTCACAGCATACCTCGTCATCCACAATGGAGAAGCCCGCCATGTTGACGCCCATATCCGTAGGGCTCTTATACGGGCATTCGCCGTAAATGCGCTCAAAGATGGTTCTCAGAACCGGAAAAATCTCGATATCGCGGTTATAGTTGACCGTCGTCTTGCCGTAGGCTTCCAGATGGAACGGGTCAATCATATTCACGTCGTTCAGGTCGGCTGTCGCCGCCTCATAGGCGATATTGACCGGATGCTTGAGCGGCAGATTCCAAATCGGGAACGTTTCAAACTTCGCATAGCCCGCCTTCACGCCGCGCTTATGCTCGTGATACAGCTGAGAGAGGCAGGTCGCCATCTTTCCGCTGCCCGGACCCGGCGCGGTCACGACGACGAGCGAGCGCGTCGTTTCAATATAATCGTTCCTGCCATATCCTTCGTCGCTGACAATCAGGCGAACGTCGGAGGGATAGTTGGGGATTCGGTATTGACGGTAAACCTTCAATCCCAGCGCGTGCATGCGCTTTTCAAATACATCCGCCGCCGGCTGTCCCGCGTACTGCGTCACCGCGATGGAGCCGACATACAGCCCGAATCCGCGGAATACGTCGATCAGGCGGGCGACATCCGTATCATAGGTGATGCCCAAATCACCGCGGCGTTTGTTCTTCTCGATATCGTCCGCGTTGATGGCGATGACGATTTCTGCCTGATCCTTGAGCGCAAGCAGCATTTTAATCTTGTTATCCGGCTCAAAACCGGGCAGTACGCGCGACGCGTGATAATCGTCAAACAGCTTGCCGCCAAACTCCAGATAGAGCTTGCCGCCAAACTGCGCGATGCGCTCACGAATATGCTCAGACTGCAATTGGATGTACTTCTGGCTGTCAAAACCGACCTGATTCATGGATTCTCTCCCATTCTGCGGGGCAACCCGCCCGCTTCACACAGAAAGCAGGCATCCGTTCAGACGCCTGCCAAACCTCTTCGATTCTTTAGTATACCAAACTCTTTTCATGCTTTCAAGGGGAAACTTGCTTCATTTTCTTTCCAATTCTCCACATCACCTGCCCAAGCTGCGGACAGATGACCATCATGAGCATTTTCCCCTTTTCCCGCATCAACCGATTCGGCACGCGCAGGACTGCCCGCCAGTGCTTCCGGATTTTCCGAATCAGCTCCTTCTGTCCGGCTTCATCGGCGTAGGGGCTGTGCGCCATGCGGTAGTAGACGTGGGCATACGTGAGTGCCAGCTTCTCCTCGCTGGTTCTTTCCAGAATCTTTCCCCGATTCTGCACCAGCGCATAAATCCTTTCCCATGCTTCCGATTCCGTATATTGCTTAGCCGTAAACGCCTGATGGAGTGCCGAATCGGGACGCATCCAGTAGAAATAGAGTACGCACGGCACGCATGCGATTCGCCCCTCCTTCAGCATCAGCTGCATGGTAAACAGGGAATCCTCGCCAATCGCGACCTTCTGCGCAAAGCGGATATCCTGAATCAAATCCCTTTCAGCCATCATCCGGCAACATTGCAGACAAGCATCCTGTTCCCATACGGAGCAACGTCCTACATCCATCATGCGCAATTCAGGCATGCTTTTCGGCAACTCGACCACAGCATCCATCTGCTCGACATGTTTGAGACGACAAGACGACATCCGTGAACCGCTCTGCTCAATCGCCCGATACAGCCATTCCAGATAGCACGGCGCAACCCAGTCATCCGGATCGACAAAGCAGATATAATCCCCTTTTGCCTGATCCAGACCCATGTTTCGCGCCGAGGAAACACCGCCGTTTTCTTTTTGGAAAAGGCGGATGCGCCCATCCCTTCGGGCGTATTCCTCCATCACCCGATAGCTTCCATCCTTTGAACCGTCGTCGATAAGCAGCAGCTCAAAATTGGAATACGTCTGCGCAAGCAGGCTGTCCAGACAGCGCGGCAGCTCCTTTTCCACCCCGTAAATCGGGATAATGACCGAAACCAGCTTATCCAACTTATTTTGCCTTCCTCTTTTGAATCAAAGCCGTCATCCTGTCCTTCAGAAACCGGAATTCCTCCGTGCGGCAGAAACAGACGAATGCCACACACCCGAAAAAAACGGTGTACAACATACCATACAGGATAAAGAAGCCGAAATTCTGAATCGGAAATTTCCGCACAAAGCCTATTGCCGCAGCCGAAATGCCTACCGTCATCACCATCCGCAGGATATAATCCGCAAAATAGCGCGCCAGCCTTCTGCGCCAGTTTTCCGCAAAGCCGTAGCGCATCAGGATATA
>URJN01000298.1 GCA_900548125.1 uncultured Eubacteriales bacterium | reverse complement strand
GGGGTCGTCGTTTCGCTGACGACGTTTCCCGCGAGAATCGAAAAGGTATATTTGACGCTGCAAAGCATCCTGCGTCAGGAGCGGCGGGCAGAACGGGTTCTCCTTTGGCTGGCTGAAGGAGATTTTCCGGATGAAAACGCGCTGCCGGAAAAGCTGCTCAGCCTGAAACAACACGGGCTGGAAATCCGGTTTTGCGAGAACCTCTATTCCTTCAAGAAAATTTTTTATACTGCTCAGGAATTCCCGAACAGCATAATCGTTACAGCGGATGACGATACGCTTTATCCGGAAAGCTGGCTGGGCGGTTTGCTCGATACCCATGCGCAGTATCCTGACTGCGTGTGCTGTTACCGCGCGCATCGCATCGTTTTTAAAAACCATGAAATCGCGCCTTATCGGGAATGGATTGGTCTTTCGCCCAAAGAAAAAGGTCCATCGAAAGCTCTGCTTCCTGTCGGCGTCGGAGGCGTTTTGTATCCGCCGAAATACTTTGAAGGCGTATGCTTTGACAGCGATGTGATTCGGAAGCTGTGTCCGACGGCGGATGATCTGTGGCTCAAGGTGCTGGGCGCGGTAAAGGGGATTCGGGCGGTGAAGGTTCAGGAAAACACGATTGAGTGGTTTACTGTTCGCGACAGTCAGAAAGTCAGCTTGATGAGTGTGAACACGCGGGAAAAAATGGAGAATGATACCGCGATGCGGAACCTGATGGAATACTATCGCGTCGATCAAAGTATGCTGGATGACAGCGAAGCATGAAGCAACATCGGGAACATGCGATAAGAACGAATTCACATTGCAGATAAAAGGAAAACATGGAAAAGAAGATTAAACTCAGCATCATTATTCCGGTATTCAATGTTGAAAAATATGTGCAGACCTGTCTGGATTCCGTTATCGAACAGAGCTTTCGGGATTTTGAAGTCATCGTAGTGGACGACGGCTCAACGGACGGTAGCCCGGAAATCTGCGACGCGGCGGCGAAGCAGGATGGACGCATCCGCGTGATTCACCAGCAAAACGGGGGATTGAGCGCGGCGAGAAACGCGGGGCTGGACATTGCGCAGGGCGAATGGATTGGCTTTTTGGATTCGGATGACTTTATCCTGCCGGACATGTATGAAAAGCTGATGGACGCGGCGGAAAAAGCGCGCGCGGATATCGCCGTATGCAATTACCTGCGTGTAGATGTTCAGGGGAAGCCAATTGAAAAACAGGATCAACCGATTCCCGACGCCGTTTTGAATCGCGACGATATCCTTCGCAGGGCGTTAAGAGCCCCCTTCCATGTGGCATGGAATAAAATCTATCGGCGTTGTATTTTTGAAACGCTGCGCTATCCGGAAGGAAAGCTCAACGAGGATATGTTTACCGTTACAGCCATATATGACCGCGCGGAGCGCATCGCCTGCCTGTCGGATGCGCTGTATATGTACCGCGTAACGCCGGGAAGCATCATGCAGACGAAGAAAACGTTTCGCCATTACGATGCGGTAGAAGCGGTGGACAGGTGCTTTCAATACTACCTGAGCAAAGGCATGAAGGACATGCTTCCCGCATGCGAAATGAGGACATTTGACAGCCTGCGCAGGGTTTATTATGATTTAAATCAACAGGAGCGGCGTGCGCCTGAAACGAAGGCGGCGAAAGCGATTTATCGCCGAGAGCTGAAAGAGATGCGCAGGCAGGGATGCCTGAGCCTAAAGTGCTTATGCAGAGCGGCTGTGTTCGGCATCAGTCCGGAACTGTATAGAAAGACATGGAACGGAAAGTAAGCGAGAGAAAAAGCGATGAGAACAAAGTACACGGTCATTAACCTTTTGGTCAGCGTAGGAGGACAACTGTTCAGCATCCTGCTGTCTTTTATCAGCCGGATGTTCTTTATTCATTATCTCTCGGCAGAGTATCTGGGACTGAACGGGCTGTTTACGGACGTATTGGGCATTTTGAATCTGGCGGAGCTGGGCATTGGAACCGCCATGATTTTCAGCATGTATGAACCGGCGGCGCGGGAAGATAAGCCGCGGCTTGTACGACTGATGAATCTGTATAAGCTGCTTTACCGCGTGGTTGCGGGCTTTGTTCTGCTGGTTGGACTGGCGTTGCTGCCGTTTTTGAATCTGCTCATCAAGGACAGCGGCAGCATCGAGCATTTAAGGCTGATTTATATGCTCTACGTGCTGAATTCGGCAGGCTCTTATCTGCTCAGCTATAAGGATTCAATCTATATCGCCCACCAGAAGGCGTATATCAAAATGGTCTGGGTACAGGTTTTTGATCTTGTTCGGCTGACGGTACAGATTGCGATTATCATCCTGACCCATAACTTTATCCTGTATCTGATTGCGCAGTTTGTTGCTCAGTTTATCCCCAACATTATCATTTCCTTCAAGGTGGATAAGGAATTCCCGTATTTAAAGGAATGCAGGGAGCTGCCGTCAAGAAAAGAATGCCTCCATATCCTGCGCAATGTCGGCGCGATGAGCATCCATAAGGTTTCGGCGGTCATCGTTCGCAATACGGACAGCCTCATCATGTCTAAATATATCGGCTTGACCATGCTGGGCATCTATTCAAACTATAAGCTCGTGCTGAACAGCATCGGCAATCTGGTGTCAAAAATATGCAGTTCATTTGGCGGGAGCATCGGAAACCTGAGCGCAATCGGCGACGGGGAGCATGTCTATAAAGTCTATCGTGAGCTGGATTTCATGTTCTTTTTGATGTTCGGTTATCTGACGGGCGGCTTGGCTGCGCTCTTTAATCCGTTTATCAGTCTGTTTTTTGGTTCGCCATATTGCATGTCGATGGCGACGGTTCTGGTGGTTGTTGCGGATTTCTACATTTCGGGTCTGCGCAAGGTGAATCTTCTTTTCAGAGAGGCAAAAGGACTTTTTTGGAATGATCGATATAAGGCAATTGTTGAAGCGATTTTAAATTTGGTCATTTCACTTTTGCTGGTTAAGTCGTTTGGCGTTGCCGGCATTCTGGGCGGTACAGTCATCAGCAGCCTGCTGACCTGCGTATGGGTCGAGCC
>URJN01000297.1 GCA_900548125.1 uncultured Eubacteriales bacterium | reverse complement strand
TATTGAATCCTCGCGAATCACGTCATCGCATTTTGCCGCAATCCTGCGTTTTACGCCGCATGGACATCGAACACGATTTTCTGCCCGAAAACATAGCAGGTCACGCGAAGCGTCCGCGCCGTGTCGGGCTGATTGGTGCGATTCAGCACGGTCACCTGAATATCCCCCATGCTTCCGGCGGCAAGGACGTGTCTGCTGTCATCCGGCAGAATCAACACGTCGTTCTGCGCCGCCTCCGTCAATTCCAGCGAAATCCACTCCGCAGGAAAAAAGCCCTTGTTTTTCAGCCGAACGGTATAGGTCAAAAACGTGCAGTCCTCCACGCGCAAATCTCCGGTTTCACCGCAGATTTTACCGCCGAATGTGCCGTTTTCCAGCTGGCTGACAAGCGAATCAAACGTATTCTCGGCATCCGCCGCCGGCGTTGCAGCCACGCTCGTCTGCACAACCTGCGGGCTGAGCGTATTCAGTCCATAAAGCACAACGCCTGCGCCCGCAATTGTCACCAGCAGGACAACAATCGCCAGTATTTTCATGAATTTGCTCACTTTATTCCCCCTGTCGGCTGCCGCCTTCCAGAATCGCGCTCATCTGGTCAATCATGTCCGCATCCTTCATGCGGAATTTGATGACCACGCGACGGGACGCATCCAGATTCACCGTTCCGTCGGCGTTATAGACAGGATCGGCATCCGCACGTCCGTTCGCCGTCAGAATGGATTTGAACGTTTCCTTGTCCATGGCACTCAGCCCGCTCATCTCGTCGCTCAGGCAATACGTCGCCACAGCCAGCGCGCGCTGCTGAGAGAGCGCAAGGTTGTTGAGGTACGCGCCCGTGGTATCAGTATGTCCCTCGATGATGATTTCACCCACATAGTCGCGGTATTCCTCGCCGAGCAGCGTGTGAATATAAATCGGTATGCAGGAATTGAGCGTCCATTTGCCTGCTTCCTTGATTTCGTTCTTGCCCGTATCAAACAGGACAGAGCTTTCAAACGTGATTGCGCCGGTTTTCTGATCGACCGTGACGCGCTGACCGACATTGCTCAGGTTATCGCGCAAATCCTCAATGATTTGGCTTCGCAAGCCGACCAGCTTGTCAATCTGCGCCTGCTGCGCCGCCAACAACGCCGCCTGTTCCTCAATCTTGCTCTGCTGCAAGGAGAGGCTCTCCTGCGCACTGGTGAGTGCCGTCTTGTTTTCGTCCAGCTCCTCCTGCTGCTTTTGCAGGGCAAGCGTCGTCGCGGCAAGCAGAGCTTCCTTGTCCTTCAGCTCCGCCTCCTGGTCGATGAGCAAGCTCTGCTGGGTGGAAAGCTGCGCTTCCTTGGTTTGCAGCTCAACCGTCTTTTTCTGCTGCAAATCCACCAGCTGATACACCGCCGCAAACAGAATCAGCGCGAAAACGAAGAGCATGCCCGCCATCATATCCGAATAGGAAGTCCAGTAGCTGCCGTCGCTCCTGCGCCTGCTCCGCTTATTCCCCGGTCGCATGACTTACTCCTTTCCGTTTTTCAGGCTGTCCGCCGTCTGTCCGAGCTTCTCCATCGACTTTTGCAGACGGACGAGCGCGGTCACGAACTGATCCACCTGCTCGGCGTAGCGGTCGCGGCTCTGGCTGAGCAGCTGCGGCATGCTCTGGGTCATCTCGCGCATGGAATCCAGCGTTTCGTTGAGCTGATTGATAGAGGAAGAAATGCTCTCGTCAAACAGCGCGGTCGTCCGCGCAAGATTCTCCTGCGTCTGGCGCGTAAACTGCTCATATGCGCCGGAGAGCGTCTGCGAGCCTTCGTGCATCTCGGCGACAACGCGATCCATCTCTTTGGAGGTGATGCGGGTCTGCTCCTGCGCGCTGGCGAGGAAGCGATCCGTCCACGCGGTATACTGCTGGGAATTCGCCGTCAATGCCGCCTGATACTCCTGCAATTTGGACAAATACATTGCCTGCTGTCCGCTGGTCTTGCTCATCGCCTCCAGCAGCTCGATTGTCTTTTGATTTGTATGATCCACCTGCGATCGGGAAGCGTCCATATCCGCGACATACGCGCGGAAATGCTCCAGCACGCCCTGAGAAAGCTGGTGCATGTTGACGACATCCTGCGTCATCTGCCCAATGGCTTCCGTCGCGGCGCGAAGCTCCTGCTGGGTCTTCTGCTGCTCCTCGCCGGTTGCGGCAAGCACCTGCCGCAGATGGTCAAATTCATTGCCCAGTGCGACATTCATCCGCTGGACAAAGACCTGCGCAATGCGATCCACGCCTTCCACCTGCGCCTGCGTCGCCGCAAGGATGAAGTTATCCATCGAACGCTGCACAGGCAGCATGGCGCGCATGATGCTCTGCTCCATCTGCACCGCCATCTTCTGGCTCATGTCCTCGACCGCCTGACGGATATACGCCGTCTGTTCCTGCTGAAGCGCAAGCATCGCCGTATCCTCGGAAACCGGCTTGGGCATCGCGTACAGCCCGAACACTTCGCAGAAGCGGTCGATTGCCTTCTGGCATTTGCTCGTCGCGCGGTTATTCAGCAGATTGAACAGCAACGAGCCGCACACGCCGACGATGGAGGTCAAAAACGCGGTGCTCATGCCGCGGATGAGCTGGTCCATGGCTTTCAGCACGACCTCGGTATCCGCACCGTTCAGGCTCAAGCCGGAAAGACCCATGACCAGACCGAGGAACGTACCCAGTATGCCCAGCGAGGTCATGACGCCCGGCGCAAGGTCGGCAAAGCCCGTGTTCCCCAGCGCAAAAATCACGCTGTCCTCGTTGATGTACTGCGAAACGTCGCAGGTCTCCCCACGTTCCGGAAAGCTCATCGCCAAGAAAATGGATATCGTTCCACGATTTCTTTTCCTTGTTCTGCTTGCTTTCTGTCACGATTGTGCGCGCCGCGCGGCGCAGCTTGCCCGCAACGCGGCTGAGCGGCAGGGTGCAGCGCACCAGTGCCGTAAGCGCAATGATGATGATTGCCGCATAAATCACCATATCTGCCGAGAAAAATGTTTTCAGAATCGAAAGTGCATCCATCATGAATCGTCCT
>URJN01000296.1 GCA_900548125.1 uncultured Eubacteriales bacterium | reverse complement strand
ACCCGCTCTGCGGCTCGCGGGCTATACCGCCGGTAGGGACTTGCACCCTGCCCTGAAGATCTCTCAAAGGTCTTGCTATTCAGTTGCCTTTATTATATCCATGTGACACAGACCTGTCAAGCCACTTTTCGCATACAGTTTAAACCGGCTTTTTTCTTTTATCTTCCGCTTCGTCTTTCCCGAAGACCACGCCAAAAAGCGCATACGTCCATGCAGGGCGGCGCTTTCCCTCATCCTGCCATCCCAAAAGCAGATCGAGGATATAGCAGGCTTCCATAAGCATCTTTTTTGCCTTACCTGTTGTTTTTGCCGCCGCCCCGTCTGCCCGAAAGCCGACGCGCCGCGCCGTCATCACCGCCCGCGGCAAATGGTAGTCACTCGTCACGACCAGCACACGCTTTCCTTCTGCCCCGCCGAGCAGCCTTGCCGCGCAGCGGCAGTTGCCCATCGTGTCCTGCGACTGCCTTTCCAAGATGATTCGCTCCTCCGGAACGCCTGCCTGCCTGAGCCATTTTGCCATCACGTCCGCTTCCGCCGTATGATGCCCGGGCTGAACGCCGCCGCACAGCACGATTTTTCCGCAGTCCGCGTCCATCCTCCGCCAGACCTCTGCCGCAGTCTGCAAACGCGCTTCCAGCTCAGGCGTCGCGCTGTCGTCCGAATTTAATTCCAGTCCCAGGACAAGGACAGCGTCATATCTGTCTTTCACAGGGCCTCCAGCATCGCCAGCAGCTCCTTCGGCGTTGCGGCGATGTGCGTCGCGCCCGCGTCCTTCAGGCACTGCACCGAGCGGAAGCCCCAGCTCACCGCGCAGCAGGTCACGCCCGCGTTGCGTGCCGTTTCCACGTCCACATCCGAATCGCCGACGTAGACGGTTTCCTCCCGCGTGACGCCCATCTGCCGCATCGCTTCCAGCACGCTGTCCGGTGCGGGCTTGCGCCTGCGGCTCGGGTCATCGCCCACCGCGACCTGCATTCTGCCGGGAAAGTAATCGCGGCTCAGTTCCTTGACTGCGAAGTCAATCTTGTTGGATACGATAGCGAGCTTCACGCCTTTTGCGCTCAGCGCGTCGAGCAGCTCCATCACGCCGTCATAGGGCTTCGTATGGTCGCGGCTGTGCGCACCGTAATGCGCGACAAACGCGTCATATGCCTTTTGAAACAGCGGATTCTCCCGTCCCTGCGGGACGGCACGCTCCATCAGCTTGCCGATGCCGTTGCCGACAAACATGCGCACCTCATCCACCGTGTGCGTCGGCATGTCGCAGGATGCAAGCGCCGCATTCGTGCTTGCCGCCAAATCCTCGAGCGTATTGAGCAGCGTCCCATCCAAATCCCAAATGACCGCCTTCACATTCACCGTCATCATCCTCATTTCCTACTGTTTTGCGCCTATTGTACAGCAATGCGCCCTCATCCGTCAAATCTTTTCCGCAAAATATCCATTCACCCTTCTCTCATCCCCTGTTTTGCAGTATAATATTCTTTCGAATTGTTTCCTTTCTTCCGAAAAACATCGGTTCAAAACACTGTAAAGCAAAACCTCGCTATCTTGATTATGCAAAGGAGTTTTTTCATGCAGCGGGATCTGACACAGGGTTCTATCCGCGACGGGCTGATTCGTTTCAGCCTTCCGCTGATCGCTGGCAATCTTCTCCAGCAGTTTTATAATATCGCCGACACGCTGATTGTCGGACGCTTTTTAGGCAATGTTGCCCTCGCCGCCGTCGGAAGCGCGTTTTCGCTGATGGTGCTGCTGACCAGCCTTGTCCTCGGGCTGTGCATGGGCAGCGGCGTCGTATTCAGCCAGCTCTATGGTGAGGGCAGCCGTGAGCGCCTGAAAACCGCCATTGCCAATGCGTTCGTCTTTATCGCCATTCTCTCCCTCGCCCTGACGGCAGCCAGCTACGTGCTTCTCAATGCTTTCCTCTCGCTTCTACGTGTGCCGCAGGAAGCCATTCCGGATATCACGGCGTATCTGTCCGTCGTCTTTTCGGGCATCTTCTTCACGTTCCTGTATAACTTCTTCTCCGCCGTTCTGCGCAGCGTCGGCAATTCGCTCGCTCCGCTGCTTTTCCTGCTGGTTTCTACCGTCGTCAACATCGCGCTCGATCTGGTATTTGTCCTCGTGTTTAAGTGGGGCGTTTCCGGTGCGGCATGGGCGACGGTGATTGCGCAGATTCTCTCCGCGCTGGGCATTGGGCTTTATTTCCTTCTGCGTCTGCCGGAGCTGCGCCCGAAACGGGAAAACATGCAGTTCAGCAAGCCGCTCCTTTCGCGCATCGCCAGCGTCAGCGTCCTGACCAGCGTGCAGCAATCCATCATGAACTTCGGCATCCTAATGATTCAGAGCCTTGTCAACAGCTTCGGCATCGCAACGATGGCGGCTTTCGCGGCGGGCGTCAAGATCGACTCGTTCGCCTATTCCCCCGCGCAGGATTTCGCCAACGGCTTTGCAACCTTTGTCGCGCAGAACACCGGCGCGGGCAAGCCCGACCGCGTCAGGCAGGGCATTCGGGAAGCAGCTCTTCTCTCTCTGGGCTTCTGCGCCATCGTGTCCGCGCTGGTATTCGTCTTTGCCCGTCCTCTGCTGACCATTTTCATTGACCCGGGCGAAAGCGCGATTCTGGATATCGGCGTGCATTATCTGCGCGTGGAGGGCGTGTTCTACGTCGGCATCGGCATGCTGTTTTTGTTCTACGCCATCTATCGCGGTTTGGAGCAGGTGGGTATGTCCGTCGTGCTGACGGTGATTTCGCTGGGCTTGCGCGTGGTGCTCGCCTATGCCTTTGCGCCGCAGTTCGGCGTGACCGCCATCTGGCTGTCCATCCCCATCGGCTGGTTCATCGCCGATATCGTCGGCATCGCAAGGCTGAAATCCGCGCTGAAAAAGACGGCGCAACGCACAGCTCTGCCGGAGCCATAAAACCGCATATAGAAAAGGCTGTCAGGTTCGCCTGACAGCCTTCAGCTTGTTGACATAAGCAAACTTGGCTTGAATAGCAAAATCAAGAAATTCAGCTATTCTTTCATTTGCGGAAAGG
>URJN01000295.1 GCA_900548125.1 uncultured Eubacteriales bacterium | reverse complement strand
AGCAGGGTCAAAACGGAGGAATATCCATGGATAAACAGACGGTTTTCATGAACCGCGAGCTTTCCTGGCTCAAGTTTAATGAGCGTGTGCTGGAGGAAGCGGAGAGCAGCAAAACGCCCCTTTGCGAACGGCTCTCTTTTGCGTCCATTTATCAGAGCAATCTGGACGAATTCTTCATGGTGCGCGTCGGTTCGCTGGTCGATCAGGAGAATCTGTCGCCGTCCATGCGGGAAAACAAGACGCATATGACACCGCGCGAGCAGATTGACGCGGTGATTGCCCGCGTGCATGAGCTGAACAAACGCCGCGACGCCGTCTATGCAGATTTAATGGAGCGACTGGAGGAGCAGGGCGTCCGGCTGGTGGATTTCCGCAAAATCGGCAGGCAGGAGAGCGAGCGGCTTGAACGCTATTTCGATTCGGAAATTGCGCCGTTGATTTCGCCTTCCATCGTCGGGCGCAGGCAGCCGTTCCCATTCCTGCGGAATAAGGATATTTATGCCGTCGTTGTACTTGAACGCAAAAACGGAAAAAACAGCAAGCTGGGCATCATCCCCTGCAACGCGGGCGTGTTCCCGCGGCTGATTGAGGTATCTGCCAGCGAAAAGACCTATATGCTGGCAGAGGACTTGATTCTGCATTTCATTCCGAAGGTCTTTGAAGGCTATACCATCAGGGCAAAGAGCCTGATTCGCGTGACCCGCAACGCCGATATCGATGCGGATGCGCTCTACGATGACGATTTGGATTACCGCGAGTTCATGGTCGAGCTGATTAAGCGGCGCAAGCGTCTTGCGCCGGTTCGTCTGGAGCTTTCCCGCGAGCTGGACGGAAGCATCGTCGATACGCTCTGCGAATACATGGACGTGCCGCGCAAGTATGTCTTTCAGAATGCGACGCCGCTTGACCTGTCGTTCCTGTTTAAGATTCAGGATTTCCTGCGTCAGCGCAGTGAGCTGTTCTATGAACGCCGTATTCCGCAGAAATCTCCGGCGTTTGTTTCCGGCAAGCCGATTCTTGCGCAGATTGCGCAGAAGGACAAGCTGCTTTCCTATCCGTATGAAAGCATGCGTCCCTTCCTTGAGATGCTGACCGAAGCCGCTAACGACGACAATGTGGTTTCCATCAAAATGACGCTTTACCGCGTCGCCAAGCAGAGCAAGGTCGTTGAGGCCCTCTGCGAAGCGGCGGAAAACGGCAAGGATGTTCTGGTGCTTGTCGAGCTGAAGGCGCGTTTTGATGAGGAAAACAACATCGAGTGGAGCCGCAGGTTGGAGGAAGCGGGCTGCAACGTCATTTACGGGCTGGACGGCTACAAGGTGCATTCCAAGCTCTGCCTGATTACCCGCCGCGAGAAGGAAGGCATAGCGTATTACACGCAAATCGGCACGGGCAACTACAACGAAAAGACCGCCCGCCTGTATACCGACCTCTGCCTGATGACCGCCAATCGCGCCATCGGCGAGGAAGCTAACGCCGTGTTCAACGCGCTGGCAAAGGGCGAAACCGTCCATGAAACGCGCCGTCTGCTCGTTGCGCCGCACTGCCTGCAAAACAAGGTGCTGGCGATGATGGATGAAGAAATCGCCCGCGCAAGGGCAGGCGAGGATGCGTATCTGGGTGTAAAAATCAATTCGCTGACGGATAAGGCGATTATCGACAAGCTGATTGAGGCGTCCTGCGCCGGCGTGAAGATTGATCTGGTTGTGCGCGGCATCTGCTGTCTGGTGGCGGGCGTGCCGGGCGCGACGGAGAATATCCGCGTGGTCAGCATCGTAGGACGATTCCTGGAGCATGCGCGAATCTATATCTTCGGGCGCGGCGAGCGGGCAAAAGCCTATATTGCCTCCGCGGATTACATGACGCGCAACACATTGCGCCGCGTGGAGGTCGCTTCGCCGATTTACGACGCGGATCTCCGTGCGCGCATCCTCGATATGTTTGACACGATGCTGCGCGACAACGTGCAGGCGCGTGAGATGGAGAGCAACGGGCAGTATCGCCGGC
This sequence comes from uncultured Eubacteriales bacterium, assembly GCA_900548125.1. GTDB lineage: Bacteria > Bacillota > Clostridia > Christensenellales > Aristaeellaceae > Ventricola. The sequence goes on along the minus strand of URJN01000295.1, from coordinate 1,040 downwards.
TCAAGCCCGCCAAGGATGAAGCACCGCTCAACAGTCAGGAATACTTCTATCAGCAGGCATATGACCTTGCGCCTAAAGCGGGAACGGCAGAGTAAAAACAGCAGAATGAAACGCTCCCTCGTCGAAATCCAATCGGCAGGGGAGCGTTTATGTACAGAATGGTTTTGAATCAGACGCTGAGCTTTTTACGGATGTAACGGATGGTTTCCTCGGAAGACAACTTTAAAACATGCGAAAACTCTTGATGCAAAAGGGTTTCGGCAGTTTCGCGGACGGATTCGTCGCTCGCGCAGGGCTTTTTGCCTTCTGAAAGGCGCAAGGCGTTGTGTTCGTAAATATCCGAAATCATGCGAATGATTTTCGCGTAATCGCCGGAAGAAAGAATAGAAGAAAAACGTTCTCTGCGTTTCTTGCTGTCATCTTCCCAAAGGCTGTCGGTGGCGCGGGCACGGGAAATCAGCGTATCAATGTCCGCCTGAGTCAAAAGGCGGCGAAGAACAGCGTTGCCGCGCAGGACGGGAAGATAAACGGTTGCAGAGCTTTGATCCATCTCCGGCTTGAGAATGTAATATTTGCGCGGTGCGCCTGAGCCGAAGTGCATCAGACGAATCTCCGAAATCGTGCAGATGCCCTCGGATGGGTGCATGACGGTATCGCCGACGGAAAAGAGCGGTTCAACGGGTACATCAGGGAATAGGGGAGCGGGCGTCCGCGGGGAACAGACGTGGATGTTAGTCAAGGTAATCACCTACGGGGCTTTGATTATATTGCTTGATGAGCTTGAGAACGATGGAACCGTCATCGAGCGTTTTTTCGTCCAGAATCTTATAAGCGATGCGGTTTCGATCGAGTTCGTCCTTGTAGTGCTGAACCTCTCTGGAAACCTGCGCGGCAGCTTGAGATTTCGGAAAATCCTCCTTGACGAAGAAGCGAAGGGTCTGACAGATACAAGCCTGTTGGATGCGTTTCATGTGCATTCCTCCTTCTGCATATGGCTGATCGATAAAAAGGATGCGCCACGATGCTTGATTGATATAATT
>URJN01000294.1 GCA_900548125.1 uncultured Eubacteriales bacterium | reverse complement strand
TCACCTTGCGGTCATCGCTCTTGTCGACGACGCGGCCGTTGTCGAGCGCGTCATTGCGGAACTCGTCCCAGACGGGCGTCATTATTTATAATCCGCGCCTGGTCAGCACGCCACCGGCAGGTTATGCCGATTTATTGACGCCGGAGCTTTGCGGACAGACGGCATATGCCGACCCGATGGTATCCGGATCGAGCTTTACGGCGTTGGCGACCATCATGCAGGTGTTGGACGGCGAACATGCGCTTGAGCGTTTTGCGGATAATGTCCGCGGTCACGTCCTGTCCGGATCGGGCGAGGTTGTGACGGCGGTTGCCGCAGGCGAGATGCGCGTGGGCATTACGCTGTATGAAACGGCGAAAAAGCGCATGCTTGCCGGAGAGCATATTGCCGTGGTCTGGCCCGTCGAGGGAACAAGTGCTGTTCCGGACGGCGCGGCGATTCTGGCGGGATGTGCGCATGAGGAAAACGCACAGGCGTTTATCCGCTTCATCCTCAGCGAAGATGTTCAGCGTCGGGTGCAGACGGAGTATGCGCGGGAAAGCGTGCTGACGTCGCTCTGCGGCGACGTGCAGGAGGATGAACTCTGCGCGTATGACATTGAATGGGCGGCGTCGCATCAAAAGGATATCCTGACCCGCTGGCAGACGCTCATGCAGGAGGATGCGCCATGATAGCGAGCAGGGAACAAACGCTTCCGTTTCAGACGAAGATATTTCTCACGGTATTTCTTGTGGCGTTGGTGCCGGTCTTTTTGTGCTTTGCGATGCTTCTGCCTGCGTTGGTTTCTACAAGCGCGGCAGGGCAGAGGGATGCTGCAAACGAGCAGCTGGCGTTGCTGACGGGCAGAATGGAGCAGGTGCTTTCCGACATGAAGACTGCGCTGGATGAACTGGCGGAGGACGAGCGGATTCTCCCTGCTTTGAGCAAGCAGGACAGGGTGCAGCCGCGCGAGTTGTATGCGGCGTTGGTGGAGCGGGCGGCAGGCATGCCGGAGGTCAGCCAGCTGATGCTGGTGGATGAATCGGGAACATGCCTTTGTGCGCTTCGCGGGCAGGAAGAAGATGCGCACAGGGACACGGATTGGGGAGCCTTGCGAATGGCGCAGGGCGAGCAGGTCGTGTTTTACAGCGAGCTGGGGCGAATCGCGGCGGTTCGGCGTGCGCAGACAGGCTATCTGCTTGCGGAAATCAGCGGGGATGACCTCGGCGAGCTGCTCAGCGACGGGCTGAATCCCTCGTACGGCGTGATGCTGCTCAGCAGGCAATGGCGGCTCATTGACGACTCCAAGGCAATCGGCTCGGAGGGACGGCTGCATGAGCTTCGCGAGCGGCTTCTGGCGGGTATGCCTCTGGAAGATAAGGATTCCGTACTGACGTACAGCTATGCGGTGGAGGGCATCGGCGGTTTCACGCTGCTGCTCAGTCAGCCGCGCGTGTTTACGGGCGAAATGACCCGACTGATGCTGGTTGTCGGCTGCTCTTTAGGCGCGCTGAGTTTGGCACTGTGTTTATGGGGTGCGCTGGTATTGAGCAGACAGCTGACACGTCCCGTGCAGGAGATGACGGCGGCGATGAAGCGCGTGCAGCTGGGGCAGCTGAGCGTGCGCGTAACGCCGCGCGGGGATGATGAGCTGGCTCAGCTGGCGGTTGGCTTTAACCGCATGGTTGAGGAATGCGAACAGAACCTCAAGCGTTCGGTTGAACGGCAGAAGGAGCTGAATGATACACGCATCCGCATGATGCAGGCGCAGCTCAATCCGCATTTCCTTTACAATACGCTCGACTCGATGAAATGGATGGGCGTCAGCCACGGCGTGCCGCAGGTGGCGACGCTCGCGGAGGATTTGGCGCAGATTCTGCGGGCAAGCATATCCGGCGCGGAATTCGTGACGCTGGGGCAGGAGCTTGAGCTGCTGGAACGGTATATCGACATTCAGCTCATCCGGTTTGAGGATCGCTTTGCCTGCGAAATTGAGGTGGACGACGCGCTGACGAGCTGCATGGTGCCTAAGCTGGTGCTTCAGCCGATTGTCGAAAATGCGGTGATTCACGGCGTGCGCGATATGGACGACGGCTATATCAAAATCTGGGCAGAGGGCAATGCGGGCGAACTGCGGCTCTTCGTGCAGGATAATGGGCGCGGCATGGATACGCCCAAGGATGGCGCGCTTGGCTTTGGCGTTTCCGGCAGACCGGGCGAGCATCTGGGGCTTTTCAATGTGGACAGCATCCTGCGGCTGCACTTTGGCGATGAATACGGCTTGAGCGTTCGCTCTGCGCCGGGCGAAGGCTGTCTGGTGATGGTGCGCCTGCCGATGAAAAAAGAGGCAGAGAGGGAGGGTAAGGCATGATTCGCGTGTTGATGGTGGATGATGAGCCGCTTGTCCGTCACGGCGTTGCGACGGGCATGGATTGGGCATCACTGGGCTGTGAGGTGGTCGGCGAGGCGCAGAGCGGGGAAGAAGGGCTGGCTCTGGCGCGCAGACTCAAGCCGGATCTCATCATCACGGATATCCGCATGCCGAAGATGGATGGCATCACGATGATGAATATGCTCCGCGAGGAAGGCTGTGCGGCGCGCTGCATCGTGCTGACGGCGCACAGTGATTTTGAGTATGCTCGCGGCGCGTTGCTCTTTGGGGCGGACGACTATCTGCTCAAGCCCTTTAGGGATCAGGAGCTTACGCATGCCGTTGCGCGGGTCTGCCGCAAGATGGAGAGCGCGCCTGCGGCGAATACTCCGGCGGTCAAAAAGGAGCCGGAGGCGACCGGTTATGTCCGTCAGGCGATGGATTACATCGCGGGGCATTATGCCGACGAGAATATTTCCATAGCGACCATCGCCGAGCATCTTTGCGTCAGCGAGGGACATCTCTCCCATGTGTTCAAGAAGCAAACCGGCATGACCGTAACGAATTACCTGACCAAGACGCGCATTGACGCGGCGATGGCACTGCTGCAAACCGGTCGTGTCAAGGTGTATGAAGCGGCAGCGGCGGTCGGATATAATGATGTAACGTATTTTTCCGCAACATTCAAAAAGCTGACAGGGCTTTCGCC
>URJN01000293.1 GCA_900548125.1 uncultured Eubacteriales bacterium | reverse complement strand
CGTCCCCGTCGGCAAAAGCCAATTTGAGAAATCTCTTTTTGATAAAAAAGGCTTCGCCCATTATCAGAAGCTGGTCGAAATCGTCCACAGCTATGACTGCCGCATCTGCGCCCAGCTGCACCAGACCGACTCCAATATGCTGGCCATGCTGAAATACGTGCCCGGCGTTCTGACGAAGAAGATTTCCATGGAGGAGCTGCGTCCCCTGCTGAATGCCGAGGTTGCCCCTTACATCAGCAAGCTGTCCACCCGCAAGATCCATAAGATCATCAACGGCTTCGGCGAGGCCGCCGTGCTGGCTGTCAAAGCCGGGTTCGATATGGTGCAGGTCCACGGTGACCGCATGTGCGGCAGCTTCAGCTCCACTGTCTTTAACCATCGCACGGATGAATACGGCGGCAGCGCCGAGAACCGTGCCCGCTTTGCGGTGGAGGCCGTCAAGGCCATCCGCAGCCGCCTGCCGGAGATTCCCATCGACTACAAGCTGGCCGTCCGCCAGGAAGATCCCCACTATGGCAATGCCGGTGTGGTGGAGTCCGAGCTGGGTATTTTTGTACCGCTGCTGACCGATGCCGGTGTGACCAGCTTCCATGTAACGTTGGCGAACCATTCCAGTCTGGAGGACACCATTCCCCCGGCCAACCACCCGTACTTCAAAGAGCAGGGCTGCTTCCTGAAATTCTGCGACGAGGTGCGCCAGTATACGGACAAGCCCATCACTGGCGTGGGCGGACTGAATCAGCCTGATTTTGTAGAGCAGCAGCTTGCAAGCGGACGCATCCAGTGCGCAGCGATGAGCCGTCAGCTACTTGCCGATCCGGATTGGGTCAATAAGGTTGCAGCAGGAGAGAAACAGCAGATTCATCGCTGTGTGCGCTGCAACAAGAAGTGTCTCGGCGGCTTGCAGCAGCATCAGGGAACGCATTGCATTTATGAAGGAAAGTAAACAAAACCAATCATCCGATTTCTTTCCGGGGGTTGCCGAATCCTGTATATTGGTGGTATAATGAGAAGCAAATGAACCGGAGGTTATACGGATATGATGGATAATTTTAAAGAGGATATCGTTGGACGGCATTCGAACGTATTGCCCAATATTCTGTATGCACTGTGCTGGATATGTATCGTGGCATTTGGTTTGTATGCGATGTTGATGCTTCAAGTGCTGATGATGCAGTTTGATGTGACTACTCTGGTGATTGCTCTTCTGGCAGCTGCCTCTGCTGTCCTGCTGTTTTTCATGAAGGATCAACTCAAGCTGGAATATGAGTATACGTTCACGAACGGGTCGCTCGATTTTGCGAAAGTCATGCGTCAGGCAAAGCGCAAAGAGCTTGGCAGCATGAACGTAAAGAACGTGTCGGCATGTGTGCATGTTGCGCATGACAGCTTCCGCCGTTTTTTGTCGATGAAAGACGTTGAGAAAAAGAATTGGTTTCTGAACCGCGATGGAAATCTTTTCTATTTTTACTATGTTAAAGAAAGCAAGAAACATATGATTATCATCGAGCCGAGTGAGGAAATGGTGGAAATGATTCGTCAGTACCTCCCCGCAGGTGTTTATCAGGGCTGATTTTTTTCTCCGGTGCGGCAGACGTGCCGGAGATTTATTCTGTCTTTAATCAAGGAGCAACAGAGTCATGATTTATCTGGATAACAGCGCAACGACTCGTCCGTTTGACAGTGTGATTGACACAATGGACCAAACCATGCGCGAATGTTATTTTAATGCGTCAGCAGCGTATAAGCCCGCTGTAGATGCTGACCGCGCAATTCGCACCTGCCGTCAAAGCATCGCATCCCAGCTTGGTACACAGGAAAGCGGCATTATTTTTACAGGCGGAGGCACAGAAAGCGATAATTTGGCAATCCTCGGCGTAGCAGCTACGCTTCGCCATCCATCGAATTTCGTTTGCAGCTCAATCGAGCATCCTGCCGTTGCGGAAACGATACGTCGGGTTGAACAACTTGGGCATACAGTTCGCGTCATGCCCATTGACGCGCGCGGCATCATCGACTTGAAAGCGTGCGAAGAAATCATTGATGAACATACCGCTTTGGTCAGCTGTATGCAGGTCAGCAATGAAACGGGTGCCATTCAACCTATTGCTGAGGTAGCTAAACTCGCCAGAAACAGAAATCCGAATGTTCGTGTGCATGTGGATGGCGTGCAGGGGTTCATGCGTGTGCCGATGCACATGGAACGCATGGGCGTTGACCTGTATGCGTTGAGCGGACACAAAATTCACGGACCTAAAGGTGTTGGCGTATTGGCGATTCGTTCGGGTGTCCGTCTGGTTCCGCAGATTACGGGCGGCGGACAGGAGAAGGGACTGCGTTCCGGCACTTACAACTCTCCGGCAATTTTGGGGCTGCATGAAGCAGTCAAAACGCTTGCGGCGGATAAAGAAGCGGTTTCGCGTATGCAGAAGATGAAGACTCATCTCTGGGAGCTTCTTTCGCAGGAGGAAGGAATTCGCCTTAATGGTCCCAAACCAGAGGATGCAGACAGCGCACCGCATATTTTGAGCCTTTCGTTTGACGGCGTCCGCGGCGAGGTCATGCGCAATGCGCTTGAGGGTGAGGGCATACTCGTATCGACCGGATCGGCATGCGCTTCGCATAAGCAAAAGGTCAGCTCAACACTTCGGTCGATGGGGTTAACACAGGAACAGGCAGATGGAACCATTCGTGTCAGCCTTGGCGCGATGAACACGATGGAGGAAATGAACGAGGCGGCGGCACATATGCTTGCGCTTTACCGGATGCTTCGACAGTTCAGGAGGAGATAAAACAGTGAGAGAGATTCTGTTAGTTCGCTTCGGAGAAGTTTTTTTGAAGGGACAAAATCGTCCGTTCTTTATGAAAAAACTGATGAATCATATCCGCGATGCAGTGCGTCCGGTGGAAGGGCGTGTCTGGATGAGCGAAGGACGCTTTTATGTGTCGGATTTCACAGATATGGATGAGTGTATCCGCCGCGTAACACGTGTGTTTGGCGTACATTCCGTCAGTCCGGCTATTGAGATGGAAAAAGATAACTTTGAAGCGATCTGTGAGCAGGCT
>URJN01000292.1 GCA_900548125.1 uncultured Eubacteriales bacterium | reverse complement strand
GTCCCCAAACCCCTTCTCCGATTCGCGGCGGTTTTAACAAGTCCAAAAAGAGCCAGAACGGGCGCGAAGCGATGATGCTCCGCGCCCGTTCCGGCTATCATGGGGAAACTCCAATGGTATGGACATTAGGAGGGCTGATTTAATCCTCGAAGGTGTACGGCTTGATTTCGCGAACCACATCGAGGATGGTGCCGTCGCGCGCTTCCAGAACGGCGACGACCTTATCTTTAAACTGAACCGGATCGGGACGGCCTACGATGCTATAAGCCTTTTCCTTCAGCGATTCAATCGAAACATTCGGAATCCCCGCGTCATCCAGACACTTAATCAGATCCGGACGCAGCGGATTGACCGCGATGCCGTAATCCGTGACCAGCACATCCACGCAGTCGCCCGGCGTGGTAACCGTCACGACGTTCTCGCAAACGGTCGCCATGCGTCCGCGCACAAGCGGGGTTACAATGACGCAGACCTTACTGCCCGCGGCGGTATCCGGATGTCCGCCCGGCGCGCCGCGAAGCACGCCGTCCGAGCCGGTCAGCACGTTAACATTGAAGCTCGTATCGATTTCCAGTGCGGCAAGCACGACGAAATCGAGCTTATTGACAAACGCGCCCTTATTCGCCGGATTAGCGTACTGGCTCGCGCTCATTTCAAAATGATTCGGGGTCTGATTGATGGAGTTAACGGCGTCCAAGTCAAAATCCTGCACGTCGATGACCTTACCGACCTTACCCTTTTTGAGCATCTCGACCATCGGGCCGCAAATGCCGCCGATTGCCCAGCCCATCTTGATGCCGCGCTCATCCATGTACTTTTCCAGGAAGAGGTTAGCGGCAAGGCTCGGGCCGCCTACGCCGGTCTGGAAGGAGAATCCATCCTTGAAATACGGCGTGGAAGCGATGACCTTCGCGACGTTTTCCGCCATCATCAGGTCGCGCGGGTTCTGGCTGATTCGCGCGGCGGCGGAAGCAATCTTCTTCGGGTTGCCGATGGAATCCACGACGACGACCGCGTCCACGTCGATTGCCTCAACGGAAGCCGGCATATTCGGGAAATCCACCAGACAGTCGGTCACGACGACCACATGATCCGCATACTTTGCGTCCGTCATCGCGTAGCCCATCGAGCCGCAGTTGCTCTTGCCGCCGATGCCGCGGCAGTTGCCCACGCAGTCGCTCGTCGGCGCGGCGACAAACGCAATATCAATATGCACCTCGCCCGCTTCGATTGCGCGCGGGCGTCCGCCGTGGCTGCGGATAATGGCGGGCGTTTTCAGCTTGCCCTCGGATACGACCTGACCCATTTTGCCGCGGATGCCGCTGGTCTGGATGCCGACCACCTTGCCCTGCTCGATATACTCGGCAATCGGGTCATGCGCTTCGCCCAAAGACGTCGCGGCGATGGTCAAATCCTTCAGCCCCAGCTCCTCAATAGCGGCTTTCATGACCATGTTCACCACATAGTCGCCGTTGCGCAGATGATGATGGAAGGAGAAGGTCATGCCGTCCTTCGCGCCGCACTGACGCAGGGAATCGGCAATCGTTTCTACAATCTTGCTCTCCTGCGGCTTCTCATAGCGGCGGGTGCAGGGGGCTGCCTTCTGGATGTACTTGCCGTCCATGTAATTTTTGCCCTGATAGACCTCTTTGCCGTTCACAAGCAGCTCGTCAGGGATATCGCGTCCTACTGCATTTCTCATACCAAATCCCCCTCGTACATGCCGCATGCCTTCGCCAGCTTCAGGGTACGCTCAGCACCCGGAATGAACGCGACATCGACCATCTTTCCGTTGACCGTGAACACGCCGATACCGGCGGCAGCAGCCTCGCGGAACGCGCTGACCATCGCCTCCGCCTGCAGAACCTCTTTCTCGGTCGGGGCGAAAATCTGATGAACCAGCTGAATCTGCTTGGGGTTGATAAGGCTCTTTCCGTCAAAGCCCATCGCCTTATTCTGGCGAACCTCGGCTTCAAAGCCCTCGTTATCGTCAAGATCGGTAAAGACCGTATCAAAGCACTGCACGCCTGCCGCGCGCGCCGCCATCAGCATCTGACCGCGGGCAACGAGCATGTCGATGCCGTCTTTTTGGAACTTGGTCTGCATGCACTTGCGGAAGTCGCCGCCGGAAATGGCACAGCCGAGCATACGGTCAGACGCTGTGCAGATTTCGTAGGCATTCATGACGCCCTTCGGGCTTTCCAGAGCAGCCATCAACAGCGTGCGTCCGACCTCTACGCCGAATTCGCGTTCAGCGGCTTCGACATGCTCCTCGACCGTCTTAACATCCTGCGCACTTTCGCACTTAGCGATGCGGATACCGTCCGCGCCGCCCGCGACACACACGCGGATATCCTCCTGCCAATGCGGGGTATCCAAGCCATTGATGCGGACGATGACCTCGGTTTTGCCGTAATCAATGGTCGTCAGCGCATGATACAGGGAGAAGCGCGCTGCGTCCTTCTGGTTTTCGGCAACGGCGTCCTCCAAGTCAAGCATGATGGAGTCACAGCCGTAGATATAAGCGTCTTTGATGAGTCCCGGCTTCTGCGCGTTCATGAACATCATGGTGCGGCGCAGGCGGAAGCGTTCCGGCTTGGGGCGTTTAATCATTTGATGACACCTCCCCACGGGATTCCGGCAGCACTCTTGTCACAGCTGCGGAACACGGCGCACTCCACGCGCGCCTTCAGTGTGCAATCCAGCGCGCCTTTGTCAACAACGGTCACTTTGCCGTTCTTGACGTCCAGACGCTCCAGAGTTTCCAGAACAGTCTGGCGAATCTGGCGTCCATACTGATTCATAACGCTGGAAGAAATTTCAAGCTCAATGCCCTGCTCGGCAGGCTCGACCGTGACCATTGCGTCACTGGATTCGAGCGTACCCGCTACGGCGTTTTTTTCAATCTGCATAGTCAACCTTGCCTTTCTCCGAAACAAGGGAAAATGAAATGAAAGAATACTTTGAGGACTTCATCCCCAAACTCTGCCGGAAGCCTGAGACTTCCGGACTTCCCACTTTGTTTATCGCTCCGCGATAAACGGAAATCACACACTGGGTTTGTTTTTTTACGGCGGAA
>URJN01000291.1 GCA_900548125.1 uncultured Eubacteriales bacterium | reverse complement strand
TCACTTATGCGCTTTTATCGCTATCCAGCTCCTGCTTGGAGGCGGTCACCTGTCCCTGCTGGATGCCTTCCGTGCTGTCCTTCATGAACAGAATGCGCACAGTCGCAAAGATGAGCTTCAAATCCTGCATCAGCGACATATCGTTGATATACATCAAGTCCATCTTCAGCTTGTCGCGCGGCTCAGTGTTGTATTTGCCATACACCTGTGCCATGCCCGTCAAGCCTGCCTTAACCTGAAGGCGCAGGCTGAACGCCGGCATTTCCTGTTCATACTGTGCCGCAATCTCCGGACGTTCCGGACGTGGGCCGACAATGCTCATGTCACCTTTTAGAATGTTGAAAATCTGCGGCAATTCGTCAAAGCGGATCGCGCGGATGATCTTGCCGACCGGCGTGATGCGGTTATCGTGTTCCGCCGCCAATCGGGCAACGCCGTCCTTCTCCGCGTCCACGCGCATGGAGCGGAATTTGAGAATCTCAAACTCGCGTCCGTCCTTCGTCAGTCGCACCTGCTTATACAGCACAGGTCCATGGTCGTACAGCTTGATTGCGATTGCCGTAGCCGCCATGAACGGGCTGGCAACGACCAACGCCAACGCAGCCAGAAGGATATCCAGCGTGCGCTTGGCAAAAGCATATTCCGGACGCAGCACCGCACGTCTGGCGCGCATAATCGGAACACTGAAGGACTGAATGTGCTTCGCGCCGGAGATGATGACATCACCCGTGTGCGGAATGAAGTAGCAGTCGATATCCTTGTCAATGCACGCTTTGACAATGCCGTTGCGGAGCGTCGCTTCGATGCCGGAAACAACCACTGCCTGATAGCCGTCAAGCATGGGCAGAATTTCAAAGATATCCTGCGGATTCTGGACCTTCCCATCAATCTCAAAGCGTTTTTCAAAGTGAACGATTTCGCCTATTTTATCCAAATCCGCGTCATCCTTGTAGATGACAAACGTTTTTCTCGGCTTATGCAGCGAAAAATACAGCCTGTTTGCTGCCAGACACCAAAAACCACTGATGACCGACTGAATCGCAAAAGCCAGCAGGGCAGGCAGCACATTCAGCAGCTTCATCTGGATGATGCAGGCAAAGACATAGGTAATGGCGTTTGCAAACAGATTCGCCAGCGTCTGCGCATAAAACGCTTCTCCGAGGCGGTACATGCCGACTTTATAGGCGTTATAGGTTCTATACAAAAATACACTGACAATGATGTAGCACGCACAAACGGCGATATTCACTGTCTGCACATCCGTCAACTCAATTGCAGGCGCATACTTCGTAAACCACACCACCAGCATCACTGCCGTTACGAGCGCAAAATGCAGGACATACATTGCCCTCATTTTCAGCGACTTAATCATCTTTGCCATATCTTCTTTCCCTTTGCGTTCATTCCTGCGGCAGCATCGCTTCGACGCACCCTCCGCTTTTTTTCGTGATGTATACCCATCCTGTCATAAGCAGACTTCAATCTGCCCCGACAATTATCCGACATTTTTATAACATCCGATTTATTCATATTATAATAGATATCTGCCTCGCCTGTCAATCCTGTATTACGACAAATATCCATTCCTCATCGGGTCAATCCACTCATAAAAGCTATGATAACATATGTGCTTTCTCTGACACCACGACGTTTCAGTCTATGTACAGCATGAAACAAATATGCCTTATTTTCCCAATTATTTTGGGATTTTCTTTTTCATCCATTGTTTTCTGCCGTTGCTTTTTCGTCTTCCTACAGGGTTACATGATTTATTTCATGATTTTTGAATCATTTAGCCATTTCACCCTTTTTGCCGTCTACGTAACCCTTCTGTCCGCTTTGTGCAGCGTTTTTCAGTTCTTCTTACGGTTACCATGGTTGCGCAGAAAATGTCTCAACATCCCACTCCAGATTTTTGCAGCTGCAGAGAACAAGCGGTTCCGACTCCGCTCTGTTTCTTCCGGCGCACGCTTTCCTTTCAGAATTTGTAGTCGCTTTTTTTGATGCTATGTTTTTTCTCCGTTTGGGCATCCTGAATGCAGAACAATTCCGAAACGGAGGAATGTCTGATGAAAGCTTTTGCCATGCTCAAAATCGGCGAAGTCGGCTGGATTGAAAAAAAGCGTCCCACCTGCGGCGTAAAGGACGCTGTCTGTAAACCGCTCGCCGTCGCCATCTGTACATCCGATGTACATACCGTATGGGAAGGCGCGGTCGGTGAGCGTCATAACCTGATTCTGGGGCATGAATGCTGCGCAGAGGTGGTCGAGGTCGGCAGCGAAGTCAGGGATTTTAAGCCCGGCGACCGCGTGCTTGTCCCTGCCATCACGCCGGATTGGAGTTCCTTAGAGGCGCAGGACGGCTATGCGATGCACTCCGGCGGCATGCTCTGCGGCTGGAAATTCTCAAACATCAAGGACGGCGTGTTTGCGGAGTTCTTCCACGTCAATGACGCAGATGGCAACCTTGCCCATCTGCCGGACGGCATGGCTCTCACAGATGCCTGCATGCTGTCGGACATGGTTCCCACCGGCTTCCACGGCGCGGAATTGGCGGATATCCGGTTCGGCGATACCGTGCTTGTTGTCGGCATCGGACCCGTCGGGCTGATGTCCGTCGCCGCGGCAAGTCTGCGCGGCGCATCCCGTATTCTCGCCGTCGGCACACGCCCTGCCTGCATCCACGCCGCCAAGGGCTATGGCGCAGACGAATTCATCAGCTATAAAAACGGCTCAATCGAAGATCAGGTTCTCGCGCTGACCGACGGAAAGGGCGTTGACCGTGCCATTATCGCAGGCGGCGGCGTGGATACGTTCGCCTCCGTCATCAAATGCCTGAAGCCGGGCGGGAAAATCGGCTCGGTCAATTATCTTGGCGACGGCGATGCTGTATCTATTCCTCGGGTGGAATGGGGAGTCGGCATGGGGCATAAGCAAATCAACGGCGGCTTAATGCCCGGCGGACGGCTGCGTATGGAAAAGCTCGGCGCGCTGGTTTCCTCTGGCAGACTGGATGTCCATCCCCTTGTCACGCATGTTTTAGACGGCTGGGAAGGAATTCCCCACGCGCTTGAACTGATGAAACA
>URJN01000290.1 GCA_900548125.1 uncultured Eubacteriales bacterium | reverse complement strand
GATAGCGGAAGAACATTGCTTTTTTCCAAGGATGATCTCAGAAGGCTCATCATTCCGCTGGTAATCGATCAGATACTGGCGCGCACCGTCGGCATGGCGGATACGATGATGATTTCCTCGGTCGGCGAAGCGGCGATTTCGGGCGTTTCGCTGGTGGATATGATCAACATGCTGATTAACGCCGTGTTTGCCGCGGTTGCGACCGGCGGCGCAGTCATTGCGTCACAGTATTTGGGACATAGAGAGCGGGATAAGGCGTGCGAGGCCTCCAGCCAGCTGATGGTTGTCACGGCGTTTTGTGCGCTGCTGTTTACGGTGATTTCGCTTGCGGCGAGAAAACCGCTCCTTTCGCTGCTGTTCGGTCAGATTGATGCGGATGTTATGGATGCTGCACTGACGTATCTGACGATTTCCGCGCTCAGTTTTCCGTTCCTTGCGTCGTTTAACTCCAGCTCCGCGCTTTTTCGCGCGATGAATGATTCCAGAACGCCGACGATTGTTTCGCTCGGCATGAACGTGATGAACCTGATTGGCAACGCCATTTTGATTTTCGGCATGGGCTGGGGCGTTGCCGGTGCTGCTATTTCGACGCTGCTTTCCCGCGTGATGGCGGCGGTCGTCATGTTTGCATTGAGCCTGAATCGGCAAAGACAGATCTGCGTCCGCATGAATGAGATGATGAGGGTCGATACCAAGCTGGTCGGTCAGATTCTCTATATCGGTATTCCGAGCGGAATCGAGAATGGCATTTTTGAGCTGGGACGCATCGTTGTGGTCAGCATGATTTCCACGTTCGGTACGGTGCAGATTGCGGCGAATGCCGTCGCGAACAATCTGGATGGCTTGGGCGTGCTGGCAGGTGCGGCGATGAACCTGGCGATTCTGACGGTCGTGGGACGCTGCGTCGGCGCACATGACAACGATCAGGTGCGTTATTATACCCGCAGGCTGCTCAAGATTGAGTATGCGATGATGGCTGTGGTGAATATCACGCTGCTTGCCGCGCTTCCGCTGATTCTGAATCTGTACACACTGTCGGATGCCTCCCGCGAGCTGGCGACTCAGCTGATTTTTATTCATGACGGCTTTGCCATGCTGCTCTGGCCGCTGGCTCTGTCCCTGCCTAACGCCCTTCGAGCCGCTAATGATGTAAAATCCACGATGGTGCTGTCCATCGGCTCGATGGTCTGCTTCCGCATCGCGCTGAGCTATGTTGTCGGCGTGAAAATGGGATATGGCGCATTGGGCGTCTGGTTTGCGATGCTGGTCGATTGGCTGTTTCGGGCAATTGCCTATGTCTGGCGGTTTAAACAGGGAAAATGGGAGAGCATGGCGAGGATTTGACGCACAATCACACGCTGCCGCATTGACAACCGGTTGTTTCATTTTGTATAATCATTCCAGCGAAATGCTTGGGAGGGAAAGAGTTGTTTGCTCAGATTAAGGCACTGCTGCTGGAAGAATACAGCGTCAGCCAGTGGGTTTTGCTGTTCTTCTTTTACAGCTTCTGCGGATATTGCTGGGAGGTCTTTCTCTCTCTTGTAAAGGAAAGACGCTTCGTCAACCGCGGCTTTCTGTTCGGACCGATTCTGCCGATATACGGATTCGGTGCGGTCAGTATTCTGCTGACCTGCGTGCCGGTGGAAAACAGCGTCGCGCTGGTTGCGCTGGTCGGAACGATAGCAGCATCGCTGCTTGAGTACATCACTGGCTTTGCGATGGAGTCGCTGTTCCATGTCCGCTACTGGGATTATTCGAAGCAGCCGCTGAACCTGCACGGCTATATCTGCGCGCTGTCTGCGGCGACGTGGGCGGTGTTCTCCGTGCTGATTGTCAGCGTGGTCAATCCGCTGGTCAAGCCGTTTGTGTACAAGATTCCGCTTGAAATGGCGGATGTTGCGTCGATTGTGCTGGTATGCTTTGCGGTGCTGGATACGGTATTTGCCGTGCGCCGTGCGCTCGATTTGCGCGCCCTGCTGGAATCTATGGAACGCTACGCGAAGGAACTTCAGGCACTGCATGGCGGTCTGGACAGTATCAGCGATCGTGTCAGCGGCATGATTCGCGATTTTGCCGCCCATGTGGACAGCAGGCAGGAGGAGCTTACCGCCAGCGTCGGAAAGATTACTGCCGCGAGAGATCATGTGCGTGAAATGATGGCAGAGAAGCGGATGAGTCTGGAGGACGGCGCGAAGGAACGCTTTGCCAACTTTGAGAAGATTCTTGCGGATGCCGCCAGCTATCTGCCGGACGTCAGCGCGCTGAAGAACGAGATTGCCGAGGCAAAGGCGAAATACGACCGCCAAAGCGAAGCTCTGCGTCAGGCGCGGGAGCGTCGGCTGCTTCGCGCGGAGCATGCCCTGCGCAATAACCCGAGCGCGGCGTCCAGCCATTACAGGCTGACGTTTGAACAGCTCAAGCGCATGCAGAAGCACGACGAACAGCAAAAAAAGGATAAAAAGAAAACCGCATAACGCGAACCTTGCACACGCCGTCTGAGCGGGCATATGGTGAAATCGTGAGGGATTCCCCTCATGAAACCTGCCCAAGGAGGCGTGTGCAATGAGTTTTTACAGCTATAAGAACAGCGGCTCGACCCATTGTCCGTGCAATGTGAGCGGCAGCGACGTGTTGAGCGGTCTGAATGAAAAAATCTGCATTCAGGTGCAGCGTGTGTATGACAGCTGCCTGATGCAGGAGCAGAAGAAGGAACAGAAGGTCACGCTGCTCAGCTACGGTCTTGTGCCCGGGTGCGGATGCTCAGGCGAGCAGCCCGCAGAATGCACCAATACGCAGCCAAGCATGCCCATCACGTTTGAAAGCTGTCGTTCAACGACGACGGAGGGTGTGATTCGCAACCTGTCGGTCGAGCGTCTGTGCGACAGACCGTGCTTCGGGCGTGTGCGCTGCCAGGTGGATGTGCCAATCGACATCCTGTTTACGGATTCGGCATGTCGGGAATACATCGGGCGCGGCACGGTGACGGTTGACCGCGACGTGCTGCTTTCGATTCCTGCAGCTTTTTCGGTGCTTTATCCGCCAGGCCAAAGCGCTCATCAAATAGCGAATGGCCGACCGAGACGGTGATGG
>URJN01000289.1 GCA_900548125.1 uncultured Eubacteriales bacterium | reverse complement strand
GGTTAGAGGAATCAGGGGACGCTTCGCTTCCTGATTCTTGCTTCTTTTAAATCGCTTCGCGATTTTTGGGGTTACGGGGGATACGTTAGGGCTGCCGCCCTAAAACCCGCTTGGGGATTTCATCCCCAAACCCCATCTTCGCTTCGCGGCGGTTTCAAGAAAGGGGGGATTAGTCTGGGCAGGTGATTTCCATAACCTGCTCAATCATATGATGCAGAAGCTGACTTTGAATGGTATCGGCGGCGCGATAATAGACTTCCTTCCCTTCACGGCGGGTGACGACCAAACCGGCGTCACGCAGCGGGCGCAGATGATGAGAAATAGCGGGTGCGGACATACCCATCATGGCAGACAGATTGATGACACAGTCCTCGTCATGACAGAGCAGCCAAAACAGGCGCACGCGGGTCGGGTCACCGAGTTGCTTGAATACGTTTGCGACGAGCTGGAAATGCTCTGAATCGCTGAGTGTTGCAAGCAGGGCATCCGGATGATGGGAATGCGGGATATCCATAAAACAAGACTCCTTTGCTGTGTCATGCGCCCGCGGCGCAGGATGCGGCGGAAATCGGACGAAGAAGCGCGCTGAATTCGCCCATTCGGAAATCCTTTTCGCCCGATTGGACGGGAATTCTAAAAAGACTTGCGTTTCGATGTACAGGGTATTATACTGCAATCACATCGAATAAACAAGTGCTTAATCGTAAAAACGATAAGTTCGGAAAAGGAGATTATCACAATGAAAAAGACGTATAAGATCGAAGTGGATTGCGCCAACTGCGCGAATCTGATGGAGGAAGCCGCCCGCAAGACCGAAGGCGTTGCGAACGCGACCGTCAATTTCATGACACAGAAAATGATTGTCGAATTTGCCGAAGGTGCTGACGTGAAGGGCGTTATGCAGACCGTGCTGAAGGCATGCAAAAAGGTCGAGCCGGACTGCGAAATCGAGCTGTAAGTCCGATTCTGCGCCTTGTTTCCTCGGAAATGAGGCGCGATTTTACGGCATATGATTAAACAAATGTTTAATCGAATGCGGAGAGGGAAGGACAGGAAAGGCATATGAACAAGAAGCAGAAAAAAATGCTGACGCGCATTGTGATCGCCGCGGCGATGCTCATTGCGCTGCATTTCCTTCCGGTGACGGGGCTGGTGCGGCTGGCGTTGTATCTGGCTGCCTATCTGGTCATCGGCTATGACATCCTGCGCAAGGCGTGGAAGGGCATTCTCAACGGACGGGTTTTTGATGAGAATTTCCTAATGGCGATTGCGACGGTCGGCGCGTTTGCGCTGGCGATTTATGAAAAGAGCGGCGATTACACCGAAGCCATTTCCGTTATGCTGTTCTATCAGATTGGCGAGCTGTTCCAAAGCTATGCCGTCGGCAGGAGCAGAAAGAACATCAGCGAGCTGATGGATATCCGTCCGGATTACGCCAATATCGAGCGCGACGGCAAGCTGGAGAAGGTCGATCCCGATGAGGTCGAGATTGGCAGCACAATCATCGTTCAGCCTGGCGAAAAGGTGCCGATTGACGGCGTTGTATTGACCGGTGCATCCAGCCTGAACACCAGTGCGCTGACGGGCGAGAGCCTGCCGCGCGATGTCAAAGCGGGCGACGAAATCATCAGCGGCTGCATCAACATGACGGGCGTGCTGACCATTCAGACGACGAAGGAATTCGGCGAATCGACTGTTTCCAAAATTCTGGAGCTGGTGGAGGATTCCAGCTCGCATAAATCCCGCTCCGAGGATTTTATCGCAAAGTTTGCCCGCGTTTATACGCCTGCGGTCTGCTATGGCGCGCTGGCGTTGGCTGTTCTGCCGCCGCTTGTCCGCATGCTGTTTATGGGACTGTCTGCACAGTGGGGCGAATGGATTTACCGAGCGCTGACCTTCCTGGTCATCTCCTGTCCCTGCGCGCTGGTTATCAGCATTCCGCTCAGCTTCTTTGCCGGTATCGGCGGCGCGAGCAAGGAAGGCATATTGATTAAAGGCTCCAACTATCTGGAAACGCTGTCTGAGGTCAAAACCGTCGTGTTTGACAAGACAGGCACGCTGACGCAGGGCGTCTTTGAGGTGACGGGCGTTCATCACAACAAGATGGAAGAAGAACGGCTGCTTGAATATGCGGCACTGGCGGAGTGCGCGTCCTCCCATCCCATCAGCAAGAGCCTGCAAAAAGCATACGGCAGGGAAATCGACCGCGACCGCGTATCGGACATTCAGGAGCTGAGCGGCAAGGGCATCTGCGCCAAGGTCGATGGTCACGATGTAGCGGCGGGCAACACGAAGCTGATGGCGTTGCTCGGCGTGGAATATCGCGATTGTCACCGCGTCGGAACGATTATTCACATGGCAATCGACGGCGAATATGCCGGACATATCGTGATTTCTGATGTCGTCAAGCCGACCGCTAAAGAAGCAATTGCGGCACTCAAGCATGCCGGCGTGGAAAAGACGGTGATGCTCACCGGCGACGCCAAGCGCGTAGCGGATCAGGTTGCTTCCGAATTGGGCGTAGATAGGGTTTGCAGCGAGCTTCTGCCTGCCGATAAGGTGAAAAAGGTGGAGGAGCTGCTCGCAGACAAGGGAAGCAAGGATAAGCTCGCCTTTGTCGGAGACGGCATCAACGATGCGCCTGTTCTGACCCGCGCCGACATCGGCATTGCCATGGGCGCGATGGGTTCGGACGCGGCTATTGAAGCAGCGGACGTTGTGCTGATGGATGACGACCCGATGAAGATTGCCAAGGCGATTAAAATCTCCCGCAAGTGCATCGGCATCGTCTACCAGAACATCATCTTTGCGCTGGTGGTCAAGTTTGGCTGCCTTGCGCTGGGTGCTTTGGGCATTGCGAATATGTGGGCGGCGATTTTCGCGGATGTCGGCGTGATGATTCTCGCTGTGCTCAATGCGATTCGTGCGCTGAGGGTTCATCACCTGTAAGAAAAACGCGAATATGAAAAGGGACTGTCAAGCTAACAACACCGATATTTCAAGAGTAAAATGAAGCATTTGCGCCCGAAGGTTTCCAAAGGGCGATGCGCCAAACGGGCGCCGTAAACGTTCGGAAAGCCCTTTGGTGGGGCGATGGGG
>URJN01000288.1 GCA_900548125.1 uncultured Eubacteriales bacterium | reverse complement strand
GGCACAGACTCAGTTTTTGTCTTGAAACATCAGGTTTACTCGCTTGACAGCCTCGTCTGATTTACCTGTTTTTTAAATTACTGCTTGATCTGATTCTCGTAGTAATCCATCGTCTCGGTCAGAACCTCTTCCGGCGTCAGATCGCCCATGAACATGAGCTGGATGTTCGCCTGAACCTGATTTTCGAAGGAAGCCTTGCCCTCAAAGTCCGGAATGTTGCGGATGCCGTCGGAATACTGGAGATACAGCGCGTCAAGCTGCTCGTTGTACACGCGCTTGGCGTCACGGGTCGCATTCGGGAACGCATAGACCTTGTTGTGGAAATCGTCCTGAACCTCAGCGGAGTTCATCAGCAGCAGAGCCTTCACAGCCAGCTCCTCGTTGCCGCGCTCAACCGCCTTGGCAGCAATCGCGTAGGAGTCGCCCGTGCCGCGGGTCGCAATGCCTGCCGGTCCCTTCAGACCAATCTTCAGACCGTAGTTGATGCCGTTCTTGGTCGCGCTGTTGATGCCGGAGGTATCGCCCACGCAGTAGAACGCGACTTCGCCCGCGTTGAACTTGCCCGCCATGTCGGTTTCAGCGGTGATGGACTCGTCGAAGATGCCCGCGTCGTACAGATCCTTGAGGAACTGAACGGTCTGAAGCGCCGCTTCGGTGTTGAAATCCACCTCGCCGTTCTCGTTGAGGATGCTGCCGCCAGCCTGATTGAAGAAGGGCCAGAAAGCGGTCAGCAGCGCGCTGGTGCCGGAGCTGGCGCCCCAGTTCTGAACGAAAGCCTTCTTGTCGGTCTTTTCAACGACGGTCTTGCAGGCGTCGATGAACGCTTCCCAAGTCCAGGTGTCTTCCGGAATCTCAACACCCGCCTCGGCGAGAATGTCCTTGTTGTAGAACAGCAGAACCGGTCCGCCCGGGAAAGCGATGGAGTAGTGGTTTCCATCCTTGTCCTTCGCGCCGTCTTCCCACTTGAGGAAGTTGTCCTTCTGCTCCTGGGTCAGCTTATCGTCCAGCTTGAGCAGCAGACCGTTGGAAACGAGGTCGTATGTGTCGGTCACATAGACCACGTCCGGTCCGTCGTTGTTGAGCAGTCCGGTGTAAATCGTCGTGTTATAGTCGCTCCACGGCAGAATTTCCACATTCACTTCGCAGTTGTTCTCCGCCTCAAAAGCATCGAACCAGCCATTCCAGAAATCCGCATCGGAAACAGCGTCTTCCGCCTTGCTGAACTGATACTGGGGAACCCAGACCGTCAGCGTTTTCTTCTCGTCGGCGACAGAGAGGCTGCAAATGGAGAGCAGCACCAGAGCCGTCAGAGCCAGAGCCAGGATCTTCTTCATGAATACTCCACCTTTCTTATTTTAGGCATGTCCCATGCCCGAATAACTTTTTTCGCCGCCATCTTTTCTTCATCTATACGGCGGTTATCTTGCCCTATTATACATCCAACGATTTATTTTGTAAAGAATTCCTCTGCGCGTTCGACCGAACGTTTGGAATATTCCCAAGCCGTCAGCTTATACACGCTGTCTGAGAGCCTGTCCAGCTCAAACGGATTTCGGAATGTGACGCATGCCATCGGAACGCCCAGCTTTTCAAGTTCTTCCAGAATATCCATCTGTCCCTTGTAGACCGTCGCATTCAGCGTGCCGACCACGACCGAGCTTGCGCCCTTCGCTGCCTCGACTGCCTCCGCTGCGGCTTGCGCGTCCGGCTTGAGCGGCAGCTCGACGCAGCTCCCGCCGAAATGCTTCTGCATCTCTCTGGCAAAGCAGAGCGTTCCGCTCGCGTTGGATACCTGCGAAACCTGCGTCTGACACGGGCTGATGAAGCACGGGTTTCCGCCCAGCTTAAACGGCTTTTCCGCATAGATTGTCTTTTCAAACAGATTTTCGGCAAGACTGCCGCAGGCACGGAAAACCTCCGCATCCATAATCGGCTCAGTCTGAGCATATTCCCTCTTATAATGCAGGATACGCGCAACCGCCGCGTCGATCATCTCCAGCGGCACGCGCCCCTGCTCCACAGCCTGCTCCAGCGCATCCATCGCACTGCGCACCTTGTCGTGCTTATGCGAAATGAAAATCATCTCAATGCCCGCCAAAACCGCGCGGATAACGCCTTCTTCAATGCCATAGGTCGTGCTGATGGCGTTCATCTCCATGCAGTCCGAAATAATCAAGCCGTCAAAGCCCATCTCTGTACGCAGCAAATCGGTCACGATTTTCCGCGACATCGTTGCGGGCACATCGTCCAGCTGACTGTATACCACATGCGCAATCGTCACCGCGGGAATATGCGCCCGAATCGCCTGCTCAAACGGCACAAGCTCCGTCTGCCTCAGCTCATCCAGACTCTTTGCACTGACCGGAAGCTCCAAATGGGAATCCGACGTCACATCGCCATGCCCGGGAAAATGCTTGCCCGAACACATCACGCCCGCATCCAGATATCCGCGCATCGCCTGCGACGCATAGAACCAGGCATCCTGCGGATTTCTGCCGTAGCTGCGAATGCCGATTACCGGATTCGCCGCATTGCTGTTGACATCCAAAACAGGCGCGAGGTTAAAATTCATGCCCAGCGCGCAAAGCTGCTTTCCGCTCATCCGCGCCGCCTGATAGATTTCATCCGGCTCATGCAGAGCGGACAACGCCATCGCAGAGGGCATTTTGCCCATCGACTCCGGCAGACGGGAAACGACGCCGCCCTCCTCATCGACCGTAATCAGCGGATACTCGCCTGTTTCGCCGTAAATGAGCGCGCGTATATCGCGCGACAAACCGACAATCTGCTCCGCGCTCTTCAGATTATCCTTGAACAGAATGACATTGCCGACCTTTTTGTCCTTCACCAGCGCACGGAAGGATTCGTCCATCTCTTCCGCCGGAAAGCCGGTCACAAACATCTGCCCCAGCTTTTCGCTCAGCGTCATTTCGCTTATGCGCCGCGCTTCTTCTTTTCCAAGCTGCATACCGCGTCACCCTTCCTGCGCTTCTCTCGTTTCAGGAATTCATCCACTGTTTTCATGATTTGCTCCCCCGCCTTTTGCCGCGAAGGAACTTTTATATCATGAGCATACCATATCCGCCCCGCAAAATCAACAGAATATGAAACAAAATTTTGCAATATAGTTCAGTTTATGCGATTTTCGGAATCAAAATAGTTTGTTATTTGTGCATTTTGT
>URJN01000287.1 GCA_900548125.1 uncultured Eubacteriales bacterium | reverse complement strand
GTTTGACAAACGCGCTTGAAGCGCGTATAATGCACATTGTCAAGGAAATAACAAGGACAGCATCACCAACAATCCGATCTTTCAGGAGGATGAACAGTATGCAGGAATTCAGACCGATCGACTGCGTTGAGGCACTTCAGGAGCGCATGCGCATCATGCGTGCGGCACAGCGCGAATTCTCCAAGTTTACGCAGGAGCAGGTGGATCATATTTTCTTTGAGGCGGCGATGGCGGCGAACAAGGCGCGCATTCCGCTGGCTAAAATGGCTGTGGAAGAAACCGGCATGGGTGTGATGGAGGACAAGGTCATCAAGAATCACTATGCCAGTGAGTATATTTATCACGCTTACCGCAACACGAAGACGGTCGGCGTCATCGAGCAGGACGACGCATTCGGCATCAAGAAGATTGCCGAGCCGATCGGTCTGGTTGCGGCGGTCATTCCGACGACTAACCCGACGTCTACCGCCATCTTCAAGGCGCTGCTGTGCCTGAAGACCCGCAACGCCATCCTCATCAGCCCGCATCCGCGCGCCAAGAAATGCACCGCGGAAGCCGCGCGCATCGTTTATGAAGCGGCGGTCAAGGCGGGCGCACCGGAAGGCATCATCGGCTGCATCGAATACCCGAGCCTTGAGCTGACGGGCGAATTGATGCATGAGGCGGATATCATTCTGGCGACGGGCGGACCCGGCATGGTACATGCGGCGTATTCCTCCGGCAAGCCGGCACTAGGCGTCGGCGCGGGCAACACGCCGGTCATCATCGACGAAACCGCCGATATCAAGCTGGCAGTCAGCTCCATTATCCATTCCAAGACGTTTGACAACGGCATGATTTGCGCATCCGAGCAGAGCGTGACCGTGCTGGACAGCATCTATGACGAGGTGCGCGATGAGTTTGAGCGTCGCGGATGCTATTTCCTCAAGGGTGACGAGCTGGACAAAGTGCGCCATACCATCCTCATCAACGGC
Organism: uncultured Eubacteriales bacterium; assembly: GCA_900548125.1. GTDB lineage: Bacteria > Bacillota > Clostridia > Christensenellales > Aristaeellaceae > Ventricola. The sequence goes on along the minus strand of URJN01000287.1, from coordinate 2,217 downwards.
GCGCTGAACGCGAAAATCGTCGGACAGAGCGCTTACACGATTGCCAAGCTGGCGGGCGTAGACGTTCCGGAGGAAACGAAGATTCTCATCGGCGAGGTTGAGAGCGTCGATATCTCTGAGGAATTCTCGCACGAAAAGCTCTCTCCGGTGCTGGCGATGTATCACGCCAAGGACTTTGACGAGGCACTGGATAAGGCAGAAACGCTGGTCTGCGACGGCGGTCATGGTCATACGGCGTCGCTGTACATCCATCCGGCGCAGAAGGAGAAGATTCTCAAGCATGCCGAGCGGATGGAGGCCTGCCGCATCGTCATCAATACGCCCTCGAGCTTCGGCGGCATCGGCGACCTGTACAACTTCAAGATGGCACCGTCGCTCACGCTGGGCTGCGGCACTTGGGGCGGCAACTCCGTTTCCGAAAACGTCGGCGTGAAGCATCTGCTCAATGTCAAGACTGTTGCCGAGAGGAGAGAGAACATGCTCTGGTTCCGTGCGCCGCAGAAGGTGTATTTCAAGAAAGGCTGCATGCCGGTGGCACTCGATGAGCTGGGCACGGTGATGGGCAAGAAGAAGTGCTTCATCGTTACCGACAGCTTCCTCTATAAGAATGGCTACGTTGCGCCGATTGAGGCGAAGCTCGATGAGCTGGGCATTCAGCACACCTGCTTCTACGATGTCGCGCCGGATCCGAACCTTTCCTCCGCGCTCAAAGGTGCGCAGGCGATGCGCCTGTTTGAGCCGGACTGCATCATCGCGCTGGGCGGCGGCTCCGCCATGGACGCCGGCAAGATCATGTGGGTGATGTATGAGCATCCGGAAGTGGACTTCCTTGATATGGCGATGCGCTTTATGGATATCCGCAAGCGCGTCTACACCTTCCCGAAGATGGGCGAAAAGGCGTATTTCGTCGCCATCCCGACCTCTTCCGGCACGGGCTCCGAGGTTACGCCGTTTGCCGTCATCACGGATGACCGCACGGGAACGAAGTATCCGCTGGCGGATTATGAGCTGCTGCCGAACATGGCGATTGTCGATGCGGACAACATGATGAACCAGCCGCGCGGCTTGACCTCCGCCTCCGGTGTTGACGTGCTGACGCATGCGCTGGAAGCGTATGCGTCCATGATGGCGACGGACTATACGGATGGTCTGGCACTCAAGGCGATGAAGAATGTCTTTGAATATCTGCCGCGTGCCTATGAATACGGTGCTGCCGATCCGGAAGCCCGCCAGAAGATGGCGGATGCGTCCTGCATGGCGGGCATGGCGTTCGCCAACGCATTCCTGGGTGTCTGCCACTCGATGGCGCACAAGCTCGGCGCATATCATCATCTGCCGCACGGCGTCGCCAACGCGCTGATGATTTCCCACGTCCTGCGCTACAACGCGGCGGAAGTGCCGGCGAAGATGGGCACGTTCCCGCAGTATGACCATCCGCATACGCTGGCGCGTTACGCGGAGTGCGCACGTTTCTGCGGCGTCTGCGGCAAGGATGACGAGGAGACCCTCAACCTGTTTATCGACAAGGTAGAGGAGCTCAAGGCGAAGGTCGGCATCAAGAAATCCATCGCGGAATACGGAATCAGCGAAGAAACCTTCATGAGCACGCTGGATCAGATGGTTGAGGATGCGTTCGACGACCAGTGCACCGGAGCGAATCCGCGCTATCCGCTGCTCAAGGAAATCAAGGCGATGTATCTCAAGGCGTATTACGGCGAGAAGGCGTAAGCGCAGACGATATGAGGGCGTTCTCTCCCAAACGGAGAGAACGTGCATCCTCCCGTTTCTTTTCGGAAGAAGCCATGTAAAACCGTTTAGGAGGATTCAACATGAGCAAGGAAATCATCGTAGAGCGCGGCACCAAGACGGTATACCGCGACGGCGACACCATCGTGAAGCAGTTTAAGGCGGGCTATCCCAAGAGCGCGGTCATCAAGGAAGCGTTTAACCATGCGCTGGCGGAGGAAGTCGGGCTGAATGTGCCGGAGCTGCTGGAGGTCAAGGACACGGGCGAAGGCTGGGCATTGGTCATTCAGAATATTCCGGGCAAGACCATGGCGCAGCTCATGCAGGAGCAGCCGGAAAACATCGACAGCCTGATGGAGCAGTTTGTCGATATTCAGAGTGATATCCACAAGTATACCTATTATAATAGGTGTACGTCCCCAACTGTCGCGGGCACAGATGATGCCATCCTCTGTAAGGATCATCATGGTG
>URJN01000286.1 GCA_900548125.1 uncultured Eubacteriales bacterium | reverse complement strand
GTGCTTGTGCCGCTTCAACACCAACTAAAGACGGCCACGTCATTTTTCCTCGCTGCTCATCCATACCTGTCTGCTTGCCTAAAGCCTCTGCGTCCCCGATCAAATCGAGAAGATCGTCGTCAATTTGGAACGCCAGACCAACGCATGAGCCAAATTGAGTAAGTGCCGTTCTTTCCTTCTCTGTCGCGCCGGCAATGTATGCGGCAGCCAGCAAAGGAGCCGTCAGCAAATCGGCAGTTTTATGCATATGAATATAATGCAACGTAGCTTCATCAGGCTTGCGATGCTCACTGAGCAGGTCAATGCTCTGACCGGCGATCATGCCCCCTACTCCTGCATGCTGTGCAATCTCCTGCGCGGCGCGAACATGTCCTTCCAGATTATCTCTGTATCGAAGCCCATTCTCCAGTATACACTCATATGCATAATTAAGCAATCCATCTCCTGCCAAAATCGCAAAACCTTCGCCAAATACTTTGTGGTTGGTCAGCCTTCCGCGGCGATAATCGTCATTGTCCATTCCCGGCAAATCATCGTGGATTAGAGAATAGGTATGAATCATTTCCAACGCGGCAGCGGGAATGAGTGCTTGCTGAATATCTCCCCCCAGCATTTCGCAAACCGCTAACAGCAAGACCGGGCGGACACGCTTTCCTCCCGCCAGCAAACTATATCGCATTGCTTCGCAGAGCTTTTCAGGAATTCCTCCATCCGTCGGGCAATCCGTGCCGCTTTGCGGCAGAATCTTTTCAAGCGTTTCTTCGATTATTGCAACGTAGTGCCGATATTGCTCATGATAATCCATGCTTCTTCTCCTCAAACAGCGTGATTTCTGCTGTATCCAAGTCGATTTGTTCAATGCGTTTTTCGCACTGTGACAGTTTTTCAGTGAGCTTTTCGATAAGTGCCATTCCCTCTTCATAGGTTTTCATGGTTTCATCGAGCGGCATATCTCCGCCACTCAGCTTTGCCGTCAGCTCTTCGAGAGCCTGCATTCCTTCTTCAAAGGTTTGTGTTTTCTTTCTGGGAGCCATCGTCTTTCGCCTCTCGCGTGATACTCGCATCAACTGTTCCGTCCATAAAACGCAGCGTAATGCTGTCGCCGATGTGCAATGCTGAAGCATGAACAGCACGCCCGTCCATTTGTACGATTGCATAGCCTCGTTCCAGCACTGCATAGGGGCTGAGCAGCTTCATCGCCATTTTCTGACGTTCAAGCAGTTGTCTGTGTTCTTCAAGCTTCTTTTTTACTGCCTGGTAAAATGCTTTTCTTGCGTTCTCCAGCTGTAATTTTTGCTTTTCAATCCTTCTGCCCGGACGATTTGCAGTCAGTGCGGTTTGCAGCAGTGTAAGCTGATGGCGTTTTTCCCGAATACACCATCTTGCAGCTTCGAGAAGCTCTTCTTTTGCACTTTCGAGCAGCGCAATAGTTTCTTCTCGGAGCGGCACAGCGCACTCAGCCGCCGCCGAAGGTGTCGGCACACGTAAATCAGCTGCCAAATCGCAAAGCGTAACATCAGTTTCATGCCCAACAGCCGAGATGATGGGCTTGCTGCACGATGCAACTGCCCGCACAACGCGTTCTTCATTAAATGTCCATAAATCTTCCATAGAGCCGCCGCCACGGGCAACAATAATTACGCTGACATGCGCCAGCTGATCCAGCAATTCAATGGCCCGCGCAACTTCATCATCCGCGCCGATTCCCTGCACCCGAACCGGACAAAGCAGAATCTTCACGCATGAATCACGTCTGAGCGACACATTCAAAATATCGTGAATGACAGCACCGGTAGGGGAAGAAACCACGCCAATTGTATCCGGATAAACAGGAATCGCTTTTTTTCGATTACTGTCAAACAGCCCCTGCCTTCCGAGTTTTTCTTTAAGCAGTTGAAGTCGTTCGTAGAGTATGCCGATGCCTTGCGTATGCAATTCCTTAACGACAAATTGATATTGACCGCCTCGCGCATACAGTGCAACGCTTCCGGCTGCAATTACCCGCATTCCTTCAAACGGCATTGCCTGAAGATTCTCGGCGTCGCTTGCATACATGACACACGAAATTGCAGCCTGCTCATCCTTCATCGTGAAAAACAATGCGCCGGATTGATGGAACTTTAGGTTGCTGACCTCACCCTTTAATTCAATTGCGCGCAGCACGGGATCCATCTGGAACATTCTGCGAACGTATTCATTCAGTTGGGATACTGTTAATTCAATCTTTGTCGGCATAGCGTTCAGCAGCATCCAGCGTATTAGACAACAGCATGGCGATCGTCATCTGTCCAACACCACCGGGAACAGGCGTTAAATAGGATGCTACTTTTTCAGCCTGCTCCGCATGAACATCACCTACAAGCCCGTCATCGACCCGATTGATGCCCACGTCGATAACCGCCGCACCCTGCTTAATCATATCACCCGTCACAAAATTCGGTTTGCCGACTGCTGCAACAAGAATATCCGCCTGCCGTGTTATCTCTGCCAAATTCGCTGTCTTAGAATGGCAGATTGTCACTGTTGCGTCCGCTGCCAGAAGCAGCATCGCCATCGGTTTTCCGACAATATTGCTTCTGCCGATAATGACCGCATGCTTACCGCGCGTCGGAATGCGATATGCTTCCAAAAGCTTCATGACGCCAAGCGGCGTACAGGGGACAAAACTCGGCTGACCGTTCATTAGTCTGCCCGAATTCATTGCGTGGAAACCGTCAACATCTTTATCAGGATCAATCAACGCCAGAACCCGAGCTTCATCAAGTCCTTTGGGCAGAGGCAGCTGAACCAAAATGCCATGAACGCTTTCATCTTTGTTCAAAGAAAGCACCGCATTTTCAAGTTCATCTTGCGTACATACTTCAGGAAGGCGGATAATTGTCGACCGAATACCTGCATGAATGCACGCATTTTCCTTGTTGCGAACATAGACCTGACTTGCTGCGTTTTCGCCCACAAGGATGACCGCCAAATGCGGCGTCACTCCTTTTTCAATCAGTCTTTGTGCGCGTTGCGCTGCATAATCCTTCCATTTTTTCGCAACCGTGCGCCCATCAATCAAAATTGCCGACATCAAATCCCTCCTTCAAAGCGTGTTCAGTCCCTATGCTCCTTGCTGAGCATCTGTGCGCCCAGAAGTGCTACGCCAACTGCGTTATCTCCCGAAAGTTCTGGACGCGCAAAACACAGCCGA
>URJN01000285.1 GCA_900548125.1 uncultured Eubacteriales bacterium | reverse complement strand
GGTGCATGGCGCACCGGCACAGACTATAGACAAAAAGCTATTCTCCCCCACAGGGGGGAGAATAGCCCTTTCCGCAAATGAAAGAATAGCTGAATTTCTTGATTTTGCTATTCAAGCCAAATTCGCTTATCTCAACAAGCAGAGCCGGTGTATAGCGCACCGGCGTGAGAGTGAAAACGGTATTACGCCTCTGCAAACGTTTTTTTGAGGAACTGAGCAGCCAGTGCGCACCAGGTTCGGATATCCGGATCAACGGCGGCGAGATCATCGCCTAAGCAGACCTGATCGTTAGCGAGGGAAAGACCGTGTCTGCCGAAGGGATAGATGCGCAGTTCGGCGCTGACGCCTGCATCGCGCAGAGCCGACGCCATCATCAGGCTGTTTTGTACGGGAACAGCCTGATCTGTGAAGGTATGCCACAGAAAGGTCGGCGGGCAATGCGGCGTGACCTGAGTATCCAGCGAATAGGCGAGGTGATCGCGGACATTCGCAGAGCCGGTCAGGGCGACAAATGAATCGCGATGGGCATATTCCCCGCCCGTGATGACGGGATAGCACAGAACCATGGCATTCGGGCGAACCATTTCAGGCGTCAGCCCCATTTCCTGCCAAAGCTCGCCGCGATGCCACGATACGCCGAGGCTTCCCGCGGCATGACCGCCGGCAGAAAAGCCCATGACCGCAATGGCGTTGGGGTTGGTATGCAGCTCGTCAGCATGGGCGCGGACATAGGCGACGGCAGCCGCGACGTCCTGCTGCGGACGCGGATAGCGATGCGGCGCGTGGCGATACCAGACGACGAAGCAGTTGAAACCTTCCGACAAAAAGCGGAGCGCGACAGGCTCGGCTTCGCGGCAGCTGAGAAACCGATAACCGCCGCCGGGACAGATGACGATGGCGGGGCGGCGCATCTGCGGGTCGATTTCTTCGTAGACGGACGGAACATAGAGGTCGAGCGCAACTTGTGCGCCGTCAGACGAGGGCAGGGTGATTCTTTCATAGCGCATGAAATAATTCCTCCTTGAATAAAAACGGATGATAGAAGGGCAGCGGATGCTAACACATTTCGATTATTTTAGGAAACATCGAAGACGTGTCAATATCGTCGGGGGGGGGTAACTTTTGGCTGGCTTTTGCGTCTTTTTCTGCGCGGCGGCATCTGAAACAGGTTCATCAGGAAGAAGGTCATAACCGTATGCGCGGAAGATATGAATCAGTTCTTTTTTGTTGGAAAGCCCCAGCTTGCGCAGAATTCCCGTCAGCTGGTTGGCGATGGTTTTGGTGGAGGAATGAAGCCCGACGTTCTGACCGAGCGTATATTGCAAAACGCTGCGTTCGGCATCGGTCAGCGGACTGAGCAGGAGAGAGCAGATGAGATGCGCCTGCGAAGTAATGCTCTGCGCGGTTTCAATCAGCAGGGGAACAAGCGAGGAGAAGCTGCTTTTATAGAGATAGGCTGATGCGAAAGCGCGTGTGCTGGCGCGGATGATGGTTTCATGGTCTTCATATGAAGTCAGAATAATCACGCGGGCATTCGTTCTTAGACGTATGGCTCGGGCGGTTTCGATGCCGTCCAGCTCTTTTCCGGAGAGATTCAAATCCATCAAAACGATATCGGGATTTTTGGCTATGGCAGAGGTCAGAGCGGTTTGGCTGTCCTCGCAGACGGAACACAGTTCAAAGCGCGGTTCCTTTCTCAGCGTGCGTTCCATCAGATAGCGGTAATCCGCATCGTCCTCGACGATTTGAATGCGAATGGTCTTCATGGGGCGTACCTTCTTTGCTTGCTTATCGTGAATGACAGAGAAAATCACAGGCTTTTTTCAGCGGCGCGGGGAGTTCGCGCGCTTTTTTGCACGGGAAACAACAGGGAAAACGTGCTTCCCTTTCCCGGAAGGGATTCGACCTGAATGCTTCCGTTATGGGAGTTCATGACGTTGTAGCAGTAATACAGACCTAAGCCGAAGTTTTGACCGTTTCCCTTGGTCGTATGATACGGCTCGAAGATATGCTTCTTTTCGTCGGCGGACATGCCGCAGCCGTTGTCGGAAACAGATAGAACAGCCTTATGCTGGCGTGGAATCACGCGATAGGAAAGCAAGATACGCCCGGAAGAGCCGACCGCATCAAAGGCGTTGCCAATCAGGTTTTCCAGAACCTCGCGCAGATGCGTCGGGTCGCAGTAAAGCGGCTCGGCATCGCATTGCGCGACGGAAAGCGTGCATCCGGCGGGCGGCGCGGCACTTTGAATAATCTTCTCAAACAGGCTGCTTACATCGCAAAGCTCGGGCATGAGGACAATCTGCTCGGTATAGGTGCGCGTGCGTTCAATCAGCTGGCGAAGGTGGGCGACAGAGCTTTTGATGATTTCGGATTCATGGCTTTCGGGAGAATCCGAACCGATGGTTGACGCACACCATTCGATTTTATTCAGGTCGCTCTTGAGCGCATGCGCCAGATACTGGGAATTGAGCTGGAGAAGGCGGTTGCCGTCGCCGCTCCAATCGTAAATCTCCCGACGCAGGCGAATGCCCCAGATGCCCTCGCGGAAAGCATGATACAGGCAGAAAGCGAGGATGAAAAAGATCACAGGCACGTTAATCTGCCACAGCTTATCCAGATGCTCGATGCCCAGCGCGTGATAGGGGAACGCGGCAATCATCCAGACCCACAACGGCAGGAGGATGCTGATGACAGCAAGACGGCGCTGATGGTATTGGCTGCTCAGACGGTCCTGCCGCAGAGCATTGACGAGAATGCACGTTGCGAGGATACCGCCCAACCAATTGTAGCACGCAATCGTCAGACAGAAAAGCGGGCTGGATTGCAGCCGGAACGTCTGCGCGGGCGGGAAAACAAATGCCAGATAGAGCACGGGAATCCAGACGGAAAGGCGGAAAGCGCGGAATCGGGCGGTGTTCTTCTTCATTTTGTGAAAATAAAATGAGAACATCAGCACCGAAGGAATCGAAAGCAGGTAAAAAACGGCACTGAGCAGCGAGTAAATCAATTCGCTGATTTGCGGCGAGAGCATGCCGCGCGCAATCAAGACGGGACAGAGCGCATAGAACAGGTATTCCTTGAATGCGCCGACGCTGAACATCATGCCGGCGGTAAAGCACCACTGATTCAGCTTGTTTTTGGGGTTAGCGGACAGAATGAGGAAAAAGACCATCCAGATGAGCAATGTAAAAATCAG
>URJN01000284.1 GCA_900548125.1 uncultured Eubacteriales bacterium | reverse complement strand
TTCGCCGTCTTATCTTCACTTCGCGGCAGCTTTAATCCGCGTCTTTTTATCATTGTACTTGTCGAAACCGCCTCAAGGCAACAACTGATTTCCAATCTGCATGGATTTCTTTCTCTTTCCAGATCCTGTACAAACTGTTTTTGCAATCGGTAACACAGCTGACACAGCGGCTTATCACGTTGTATTTCATTGCATTCACGTCTGCCTTGCGGACTTGTGATGCTATCTGACCGCGTTTTCGCTGCATATTTTCACTGTTTTAATTTAATCAGTTCCGCTCCATCGTTTTTTTGTTCTTGTTTTTCCTTGTGTTTCTAATCTGTTATCGGTAACATCCTTCTTATTGCTTTTTTATGGTTCCAAGCGTATAATAGTCATGGTGGATGCTTTTCTTACTCTTTCTTCTCGGAGATTAATGTGCAGTTATGGATAAAAAGATAACCATTTACGATATTGCGCGTGAAGCAGGCGTTTCAACCGCAACCGTTACCCGCGTGACCTCCGGCGATCCCCGCGTTAAGGCAAGCACGCGTGAAAAAGTCCAGCGCGTAATCGACGCCTACGCCTATACACCCAGTGCCGCCGCACGCAATTTGGAGGGCAGCAACTCAAAAACGCTTGCCATCGTTCTGCCGCAGATTCTCAATCCGTATTTTACGCGCATGTTTGACGCCGCCAATGCCGCAGCCGTATCCAATGGATACACACTTTGGCTTTTTCAGGCGGAGGATCACAAGCCTATCTCCCGCGAGCTGGTCGATGAGTTGATTCAGCGGCGCTTCGCCGGTGCGGTCTTTGCCGGAAACATCTGGGGCAGCGAACGCTCCGGTCTGGCGGAAGCTCTTGATCGTCTGCGCCATCACATGCCCGTCGTCGCCATCTGCCCTCCCGCCACCCAGCTGGACTGTATCTGTATCCACAGCGACCTCGTCGGCTGTTCGCGCCTTCCTGTCCGCCATCTGCATACGCTCGGACATCGGCGCATCGCGTTTATCGGCGGCTCGATGCAGTTTCACGATTACAGCAAGCGCGGCGAAAACTTTCTGGAAGAGCTGCGCGTGCTGGGGCTTCCGGATAATCCCGCCTATCATGTGGACTGCGGCTATGATGCTGAAAGCGGCGAACGAGCCGTAATCCGCATGCTTTCCGGACTGCCGCGCAGCCAATGGCCGACCGCTATGATTGCCTTCAACGACCTGGTTGCCCTCGGCGCGCTCAAGCAGCTCAAAAAGATGGGGCTTCGCGTTCCGGAGGACATGTCCCTCATTGGCTGTGATAACCAGTTCTTCTGCCCTTATACCGACCCGCCGCTCACCTCCGTCGAGCTTTATCCGGAAGAAATGGCGCAAAGTGCCGTCCGCGAACTGCTCTTCGCCCGCGATAACTCACACCAGTCCTTCTCCCTGATGCGTGAAGCCTCGCTCATCGTCCGCGAAAGCTGCGGAGCAACGTTGGGCTATCGGAAGTTGGGATGAAGGCGCGCAAATTTCTGATTTATTCACGCATTTCCTGCAATTTACAGCACGCAAAAAGCTGTCCTTCCCGCACGGGATGAACAGCTTTTTCTATATTTATGTTTTCAACAACACAATTCCGCTTTCATCTATTTTCTTCCGAATCATTCCGTATAGTCCCGCATTTACCGCACCGCGAACATCCATTACAAGTAAGTCTGCTTCCGCAGGTTCGGCAGTTTTCTCCGTAATACGGCGTGTACAATTCGTTTTCCGGAATCTCGCACCCCAGACCATCCGTCAACTTGAAACGCACGGGCTTTCCCGCGTAGTTCATTCCGGATTTATACGCCATTCGGCTCTGCAACGCCTTATCCGGCAGATGATATTGCTTTCCATCCTTGACGAAAATCGTTCCCGTTTCGATGAAGCAGAACGTCACATTGGCCTGAACGCATTCCTCACGAAGCGATTTCACCCAGTCAAAATCACACGGGCGCGCGCCGTCATAATTCGCTCCGCCGCAGAGAACCTGCTCAATCTGACCGGACGGCAGATACTTTTTCAAGCTGACCCTGCCGATATAGGGTGCGCACATGACGCCCTTATGCTTAAACGGCAAATCCAGCAGCAGCGGCACTCGCTCATCTGCCCGCCGCTGATTTTCGCAGGTCACGTTGAAAAAAATATTCTCCCATCCGTCGCCCCATCCTTCCGGCAGGCACGTTCGAACCCTCTGCGGGCGTTTGGTCAGCAGAAAAAACTTCACATCGCTCCTCTGCCGCATGATTTCCCACGCTTCCGCACGCCACGGATCCGCCTGCTCCAGAAAGAAATCCGACGTCATGCACACCCGAAGCATTTCGCCGCTGCGTACCTTATAGCCGCCGCCTCGTTCCCTTTGCAGCGGATAAGAAAAGCCGTTTTTTGTCCGATAGATATCCGCGCCATTCTGACCGCGCATTCGATCCAGAAAATACATATAGCAATTCTGACAGCCCTCGCTGCACTTGACACAGCCATGCCATGGATTCCAGATATCATGCACGCTCAAACACCTCTCTCCACTCACTTATCGCAAGTATATCACGCTCTTCCGCGCATTTCAATCTTCTCTCTTCCGCGCCGATGGAGTATAATCTTCTCATAGCATTCTACAGCCAAAGGAGCTGACTCTCATGATACGTCAAGCCCTATTTTCCGACCTTCCGCAGATTCTGAGTATTTACGCCTATGCCCGTCGTTTCATGGCTAAGCATGGCAATCCGACACAATGGGGCAGCACACGCCCAACGGAGGCTGACATTTCAGCCCGCATCGCCCGAAATGAGCTATTCGTTCTTGAAGACAACAGCAGCATCCACGGCGTTTTTGCATTCATTCTTGGGGAAGATCCGACTTACCGCGTCATCGAAAACGGACAATGGCTTTCCGATGCGCCATACGGCACGATTCACGCGGTCGCCAGCGATGGCAGCATTCACAGCTTCCTGACGCAGGTTGTCGCTTACTGCCTGCAAACCACCCGCCATCTGCGCATTGACACTCATCCGGACAACCTCATCATGCAGCACGTCATCACAAAAAACAGTTTCACGAAATGCGGGATTATCCATGTTGCGGATGGGTCGCCCAGATTTGCTTACGAACGGCTGTGAAGAAACAAAGCGCATGTGCAAACCATCGTTTTCCTGACCCGTAATACCCATTCAAATTCAGCAATCCAAATAAAACTCAGATCAGATAGGG
>URJN01000283.1 GCA_900548125.1 uncultured Eubacteriales bacterium | reverse complement strand
AGGCATGGGTTTTTCATATATGTGAAAAGCATCCGCATACCCGGAAGGACGCTGCACAGACTTACGATAAAAGCGCAGCGGTTTAGCCTCGTTTTAACGCTTGTGGGATTGCATAAAAAACCAACTGCGCGAACGGAAGCCAGCGTTTTTGCATGCTGCGGCGGGAAAAAAGAAGAACGGCAAAGGGCGAAGGCGTTCGGTTCTCCCAACACTTGGTCAGCTCACATCTGTTGCAAAATAACGAAAGCTCATGTATAATGGTTGCATGCTGTCCTGAAGCCTTACGAAAAACAGGGCGGATAAAGGAGGAAGAAGCATTGGCTAAGCCGAGAAAAAAACGCACTCAGCCGGTCAGCCTGCCGATGCTGCCGCTGCGGGGGCTTCTGGCTTTCCCGCATATGGTTCTGCATTTTGACGTCGGTCGCAAAAAATCCGTCGCCGCACTGGAACAAGCCATGATGAACGATCAGCGCATTTTCCTTGTGGCTCAGCGCGATTTGGATGTTGACGATCCGACTGTGGACGATATTTATCATGTCGGTACGATTGCCTGCATCAAGCAGGTTTTGAAACTGCCGGGCGACAATGTCCGCCTGCTTGTGGAGGGCAGGAGCCGCGCGGTTCTTCGCGCGGTTACGCAGGAGGAGCCGTATTTTGAGGCGGCACTGGACGAGGTCATCAACCCCGGCACGCCGGTTTCCATTGAAACCGATGCGCTCCTGCGCACGGCGCATCATTATTTTGAAGAATACTGCAAGACGAGCGGACGCATCACGAACGACACGATGCAGTCCGTTCTGGAAATCGAAGACCCGGGTCAGCTCGCCGATATTATCGCCGCGAATGTGCTGACGAAGATCGATGACCGCCAGCAGGTGCTCGAGGAATTCGACGACCTGACGCGGCTCGAATCCGTCTGCGCGATGCTGGTCAAGGAGACTGAACTGGCAGGCGTGGAGAAGAAGGTTCAGGCCCGCGTGCGCAAGCAGATTGAGCAGAACCAGAAGGATTATTTCCTGCGTGAGCAGATTAAGGCGATTCAGACCGAGCTGGGCGACAAGGACGCGACGGATGTCGAGGAGCTGCGCGAGCGGCTGGCAAAGACGCCGATGAACGATGAAGCGCGCGATAAGACCGCCCGCGAATTGGAACGCCTGAGCCGCATGGCTCCCGGCAGTCCGGAAATCGGCGTGAGCAGAACGTATGTCGAGTGGATGCTGGATTTGCCGTGGGGCAAGAATACGCCCGATAATCTCGATCTCAAGCGCGCCCGCCGCATCCTTGCCGAGGATCACTACGGTCTGGACGAGGTGAAGCAGCGCATTATTGAATACCTTGCGGTCTGCCGCATCAAGAACAATATGAAGGGTCCCGTGCTTTGCTTTGTGGGACCGCCCGGCGTGGGCAAAACATCCATCGCCAAGAGCATCGCCCGTGCGCTGGGACGGAAATTCGTTCAGATGTCGCTGGGCGGCGTGCGCGATGAGGCAGAGATTCGCGGTCATCGCAGAACGTATATCGGCGCGATTCCCGGACGTATCGTTTCCTCCATTAAACAGGCGGGCACGATGAACCCCGTCTTCCTGCTGGATGAAATCGACAAGATGGCGTCCGATGTGCGCGGCGATCCGGCGAGCGCGATGCTCGAGGTGCTGGATAGCGCACAGAACGACGCTTTCCGCGATCACTATCTGGAAGCACCGTTCGACCTGTCCGGCGTGATGTTTATCACGACGGCGAACTCGGTTGATACCATCCCGCGCCCGCTGCTCGACCGTATGGAGCTGATTGAGGTCAGCGGCTATACGGAGGATGAAAAGCTGAATATCGCCAAGCGTCATCTGCTGCCCAAGCAGATTGAGGAGCATGGTCTTGCGCCCAAGAGCGTGCGCATCAGCGACAAGGTCATGCGCAATCTGATTCGCGGCTATACGCTGGAGGCGGGCGTCCGCCGCTTGCAGCGGACAATCGGCAAGGTTGTTCGCAAGAGCGCGGTGGAGATGATTGACGAAAACATTGACACGGTGACGGTTACGCAGGAGAAGCTTGAACAGTTCCTCGGTGCGCCGCGCTTCCATTATGAGCAGGCAGGCAAAAAGCCGGAGGTCGGCGTGGTCAACGGCTTGGCGTATACCGTCGTAGGCGGCGATACGCTTCAGATTGAAACCACGACCATGCCTGGTACGGGCGCGCTGGAGCTGACCGGCAGCCTGGGCGACGTCATGAAGGAGAGTGCGCGCGCGGCGAAATCCTACGTTCGTGCGCATGCCGTGGAATTCGGTATTGATCCGGAGTTTTACAAAAAGCTCGATATCCATATCCATGTCCCGGAAGGCGCAGTTCCGAAGGACGGGCCGAGTGCGGGTGTAACGATGACGACTGCGCTGGTTTCCGCGCTGACGGGTATTCCGGTCAGGCAGAATGTGGCGATGACCGGCGAAATCACGCTGCGCGGGCGCGTGCTGCCCATCGGCGGCTTGAAGGAAAAGCTGCTTGCGGCGCATCGCGCGGGCATAGACACCGTGCTGATTCCCAAGGAGAACGTCAAGGATCTGGAGGATGTGCCGCAGAATGTCCGCGAAGCGATGACCATCGTTCCCGCCGAGGATGTGCATACGGTACTGGAGACGGCACTGTGCAGCAAGCCGAAAGCAAAGGAATAACAGAAAGGAATTACCGATGATTGTCAAACGCGCGGATTTTATCACGTCCATGAAGGATTACGGCGATTACGCCACAAAGGGATGCCCGGAGGTCGCGTTCGCGGGAAAGAGCAACGTCGGCAAATCCTCGATGATCAATAAGCTGACCAACCGCACCAAGCTCGCCCGAACGAGCGCAACGCCGGGCAAAACGCGGCTCATCAACATCTATCAAATCAATGAAGAAATCAACTTCGTTGACCTGCCGGGCTACGGTTTTGCAAAGGTCAGCAAGACGGAAAAGCTCTCCTGGGGCAAGATGATGCAGGATTATTTCGCGACGACGGAGGATCTCTGCCATGTGTTTCATCTGGTGGATATCCGCCATGAGCCGAGCGCGGAGGACAAAGAGATGAATATGTTCCTGCGTCAGGCAGGCATTCCGTTCACAGTCGTTGCGACTAAGGCGGATAAAATCAGCCGGGGCGCACGGCTCAAGTATCTCGCGCCAATCTGCCGTGCGCTGCTGGTGCAGCCGTGGCAGGTGCTTCCTTTTTCCTCGG
>URJN01000282.1 GCA_900548125.1 uncultured Eubacteriales bacterium | reverse complement strand
TCATTTCCTTATTTTTTTATGAATTTTTCAACGCCTGCAAATACCTGCTCAACGCATCCTTCCAATCCGGAAGGGGCTTAAAGCCATTTTGAATCAGCTTGCTCTTATCCAGCCGGCTGTTGAAGGGGCGCGCCGCTTTAGATACGCCGTACTCGGCTGTCGTTACCGGAACCACCGTCACATCCATGCCCGCCTGACGGAAGATTTCGCAGGCAAACTCATACCAGCTGATATATCCGCCCTCATTGGTTGCGTGATAATAGCCATATTCCTCGGTTTCAATCATATCCGCCAGCAGCCGCGCCAAATCAAGCGTATACGTCGGTGTGCCGATTTGATCGCAGACCACCGACAGCGTATCATGCGTTTTGCCAAGGCTGACCATCGTTTTGATGAAATTCTTTCCATTCAAGCCAAATACCCATGCAATGCGCACAATAAAGTACTTTTGGAGCGTATTTGCCACCGCAAGCTCGCCTTCGAGCTTCGTTTGTCCGTAGACATTGAGCGGCTTGTAATCCTTGCAATCCGGCTGCCACGGCTTCTCGCCCTGTCCATCAAACACATAATCTGTGCTGATATACACCATTTTGCAATTCAATTTCTTGCACTGATTCGCAATGTGCTGTGTGCCATCTACATTGATTGCATGAACCTTGGCGATGTTCGCTTCATCCTCCGCCGCATCGACCGCCGTCCATGCTGCGCAATGCACGACAACATCCGGATTCACTTCGCTCAGCGTGCGTTCAACCGCCTCGCCGTCCGTGATATCCAGCTGCACATACGGCATCGCGCAAACCGCGCTCCCATCCTGCACACCGCTGTACGTCGGCGCAATGTCGCTTCCGATTCCCTCATAGCCGCGTGCGGCAAGCTCATTCATGACGTCATGCCCCAGTTGCCCGCCTACGCCGGTCACAAATACTCTCACGTGCTCACCTGTTTCCATACATCTTTTCATAGTAGTTCTGATACTCTCCGGAAATGATGGTTTTCCACCAATCCTGGTTGTCCAGATACCACTGGATGGTTTTCTTGATACCGTCAGCGAACTTCGTCTCCGGCAGCCAGCCCAGCTCATTGTGAATCTTCGTCGGGTCGATGGCGTAGCGCAGGTCATGACCCTTGCGGTCGCCGACGTAGGTAATCAAGCTTTCCGGCTTGCCAAGCTCCTTGCAGATAATCTTCACAATGTCGATATTCTTCATTTCGTTATGACCGCCGACATTGTAGACCTCGCCCACACGTCCATTGTGGATGATGAGATCGATTGCGCGGCAATGATCCTCGACATACAGCCAGTCGCGGACATTCTCGCCCGTGCCGTAAACCGGCAGAGGCTTATCCGCCAGCGCATTGGCAATCATCAGCGGAATCAGCTTTTCCGGGAAGTGATACGGACCATAGTTATTGGAGCAGCGGGAAATCGTTACCGGCAGACCATATGTGCGATGATACGCCAGAACGAGCAAATCCGCGCCTGCCTTAGAGGAAGAATACGGGCTGGAGGTATGAATCGGCGTTTCTTCCGTGAAGAACAAATCGGGGCGGTCAAGCGGCAAATCGCCGTACACCTCGTCCGTAGAAACCTGATGATAACGCTTGATGCCATACTTACGGCAGGCGTCCATCAGGGTCGCGGTTCCGATGATATTCGTCTGAAGGAAAATGCCCGGGTCTTCAATCGAGCGGTCCACATGGCTTTCTGCGGCAAAATTGACGACGATATCCGGACGCTCTTCTTCAAAGAGCTTGTTGACCGCCTCGCGGTCACAGATATCCGCCTTCACAAAGCGGAAATTCGGGTTCTCCATCACCGGCTCCAGAGTCGAAAGATTGCCCGCGTAGGTCAGCTTATCCAGACAGATAATTCGATCATCCGGATACTTCTTCAACATATGAAAAATGAAGTTCGAGCCGATAAAACCGGCACCGCCCGTTACGATAATGGTCATACGTCCTCCTTATATCTCTCCGAACACAAAATTGCAGTCGCTGTCCTTCAGCATCGGTGAGGTCGTATCCTTTTGAGAAAGCAGATGCTCCGTGACCTCGCCCCACTCTACGCCGATATCCGGATCATTGAAGCGAATTCCTCTGTCGCATTCCCTGCTGTACAGGTTATCGACCTTGTAGCAGAACTCAACATCATCCGTCAGCGTCTTGAAGCCATGGCCAAAGCCCCGCGGAATAAAGAGCATGCGCTTGTTCTCCGCGCTCAGCTCCACCGCGACCCACTGCTTGTAGGTCGGGCTGCCCTTGCGCAGGTCAACAGCAACATCCATCACCGCGCCGCGCGTCACGCGAACCAGCTTCGCCTGTGCATACGGCGCATTCTGAAAGTGAATGCCGCGGAGAATGCCCTTCTGCGCCGAATAAGATTGATTATCCTGAACAAACTCCGTGGTGATTCCGATATCTTCAAACGCCTTTTTGTTATAGGTCTCCATAAAATATCCGCGCTGATCGCCAAAAACCTGCGGTTCAACGATATATACGCCCGGGAGCTTCGTATCGATTCTCTTCATCATATCAGTAACGCACCTTTCCTTCCGCTACCGCCTTCAAATGCTGACCATAGGGGCTCTTTCCATAGCGTTCGGCGGATTCCAGCAGCTTCTCTTTGGAAATCCATTCGTTCTTGTAAGCGATTTCTTCCGGTGCACTGATTTTGATGCTCTGGCGCGCTTCAATCATGCGGACGAAATCCGCCGCGTCTACGAGGCTGTCCATCGTGCCCGTATCCAGCCACGCAAAGCCCCTGCCAAGCAGCTGAACATCCAGAACGCCCTGTTTCAAATACATGTCGTTCAGCGTGGTAATCTCAAGCTCTCCGCGTGCAGACGGCTTGACCGCCTTCGCCATCGCCGAAACGCCCTTCGGGTAGAAATACAGTCCCGTGACCGCATAATTGCTCTTGGGCTCCTTGGGCTTTTCTTCAACGGAAATAACATGTCCGTCAGCATCGAACTCGACAACGCCGAACCGTTCCGGATCATTGACATAATATCCGAATACCGTTGCGCGCTCGTTTTTCTCCGCGTTTTCGACCGACGCACGAAGGATTTTGCCAAAGCCGTTGCCGTAGAAAATATTGTCACCGAGAACCATCGCACAGGCGTCATCACCGATAAATTCCTCGCCAAGCAGGAACGCCTGCGCCAGACCGTCCGGACTGGGCTGAACCTTATACGAAAGATTCACACCAAACTGACTGCCGTTTCCAA
>URJN01000281.1 GCA_900548125.1 uncultured Eubacteriales bacterium | reverse complement strand
CCATTGCCATTTTTGAAAAGCTGAGTTTACGATGTGCTGAAGTGGGCGTTCTGCGTCTGCCTGCACCTTATTCATGGATGATTCCGATTATGTTTCTTGCGATGGCATTGTGCAGCAATGCCATTCGATTTGGCAAAGGGAAGAAGAAAGCACGCATTGCTGTACTTCTTGCGCTGACCGTTGGTTATACATGCAGGTTTTATCCCATTTGGCGTTATGTGCAGTTGGATGTAGGCCAGGGAGATGCGGCGGTCTTGCGTCATGGCAGACAGGCGGTACTCATTGATGTCGGGAAAGCAAATGGCAATGAAGCACTCCGATATTTGCGGCATGAGGGATTGTATGTCGATGCAGTGATTCTTTCTCATTTGGACGAAGACCATGCGGGCTCATTAAAAGAGCTGATGGACTCGGAGATACAGGTGAAAAAAGTCATACTTCCGGCAGGGCTAGATGAAAATGAAGCCTGCGGTACAGTCCTTGATGGGCTGAATGCGGCAAAAAAAGCCGGAGCTGAGATTATTCGAACAAGTGCGGGCGAGCAATTTGAAATCTTGGGAATACAGATGGAAGTGCTGGCACCGGGAGAATGGAAAAAGAAAGGCGATAATGATTATTCACTTGTGCTTTATGCCGAAATCGAGGGTGCTGCATTTTTGCTGACGGGTGATTCACCCACTTCTTCGGAAAAATACGACATACCGACATGCGATATTCTCAAAGTCGCGCATCATGGCAGTCAATACGCAACAAGCGACGCATTTATTCAGCAGGCTCAACCGAGGATAGCCATTATCAGCGTAGGGCTTAACAGCTATGGTCATCCTGCACAACGGGTTTTAGACACGCTGGAGAAAAACGGGACAACTGTGATACGGACAGATGAGAGCGGATGTATTACGCTCTGGCTCGGAAAGAGAAAGATGGCATTGCAAGCATACCACGCACCATCACTAAAACCGATTCTTCTGGCATATACTCGTTGACAGATGGATGGTGCGAGGGGGAATCGCGGTGAAAAGAAGACAAGCCGCACAAACGGAAACAGCTGGCATGCAGGTACTGCGTCTGAGTATAGAGGATGTATATGGCGGAATGATTCCTGATCGGGCAAAAGAGGATGTTTCTTTGCCTATACTGGCAGCGTCTATTGCAAAACACGGACTTTTGCAGCCCATTGTCGTACAGAAAAATGAAACGGCAGGGCGCTATAAGCTTGTCTGTGGAACGCGGCGGTTGGAAGCATGCCGCATGTTAGGGAAAAAAGTGATTGATGCTTTTCTTCTGCAAGGAGATAAGCTGGATGCTGCGGCGTGCTTTCTGGAAGAACACATGACGCGCAAGCCGGTAGCCTTCATGGAAAGTGCCGCTCTTTTTTCCAGCCCTGGCATCATGTCGCGCTGTGTATTGCCGCCGCAGACTGCAACGCGATATATGCGCATGCTCGCTTTGGACGAACAAACACGTCAGGCAGTGGATTCGCTTACCTTAGAAAAGGCAGAACCGCTGCTCTTGCTTTCTGAAACTGAGCAGAGATTGGAAGCTGCCCGAATAATCATACAGCGGGAACTTACACCTATACAGGCACGCCGTTTGGTATTGCAGCGCGTTTCCATGCAGGAAAAAGCAACCGGAAAACGCCGTGCAGTCCGCAGTGTGATGGAGAATATGCAGCGAATATGCGATGAATTGAATGCGCAGGGAATTTCAGCATCGGTCGGCATTCACACGCAGAATCAAGGTATTTGCATACAGATCTTTATAAAAAATGGGTAGTCACTTTCCAAAAGCAGGAAATCGGATACGGAATGGGGAATATAATTCAAATACCTATCTGCATCATATACACATGGCAGGGAAAGGATTAACGATGTATACGATTTTAACAGATTCTTGTTCTGATTTGAGTCGCCAGATTACTTCTGAGTTCGATCGCCTTGAAGTTCTCCCTCTTTTTTATACCATTTCTGGTGTAACCAGCAATGAGCAGTTTGACAGCGAAGAAAGAGGAACCGCATTCTATGACCGCCTGCGCGCGGGTGAAAACTGTACGACGTCACAGATTCCGCCGGCAGAGTTCTTTGATGTCTTTAAGAAGTATGCGCAGAAGGGCGAGGCTGTCTTGGGGCTTATTTTTTCGTCAGCTCTATCCGGCACATATGCGTCTGCCTGCGTAGCGCGCGACATGGTGCTTGAAGAAATTCCGGATGCGCGCATTGAGTTGATCGATACGCTGGCTGCCAGTGCGGGCGAGGGACTGATTGTCTATGATGCGCTTGTGAACCGTAAAGCAGGCATGAGCCTTGAGGATAACGCTGCGTGGATTCGCGGGTGTTTGCAGAGCTATGCACACTGGTTTACGGTGGATGATTTGCATTTCCTGAAGCGCGGCGGTCGTTGTTCTCCGTCTGCCGCGTTCTTTGGTACGATGCTCAAAATCAAGCCGGTTTTACATGTAGATAGTGAGGGAAAGCTGATTGCGCGCAGCAAAGTGCGTGGGCGCATGCAGGCACTTCATGCTATTGCAATGAAATTCGGAGAATTGGGTGCCGATAAGGATCAGATGATTTTCATCAGCCACGGCGATTGTAAAAAGGATGCATTGTATGTCAAAGAAACACTGGTTAAGGAATTTGGATGCAATCCGGAGAAGATTGTGCTGAGTCTGGTCGGACCGGTCATCGGAAGCCATTCCGGTCCCGGAACAGTTGCACTGTTTTTCCGCGGCAGAGATCGCGGCTGATGCATGAGCAGATGATGAGGCGTGCGCTTGAGCTTGCAAAAGAAGCACAGCTTGCGGGAGAAGTTCCGGTGGGCGCGGTCGTTGCCTGCGGCGGAACAATTATTTCGCAAGGGCGTAATGAGCGCGAGCAATCGGGGGATCCAACAGCGCACGCTGAAGTTTTGGCACTTCGGCGAGCTGCGGAAGTGTTGGGGCGCAGGCGTCTTGAAGGGTGCGTGTTGTATGTAACGCTTGAGCCTTGCCCTATGTGCGCCGGAACTGCAATCATGGCAGGCATTAGCGAGATTATCTATGGCGCATATGATTTGCGGTGCGGATGTGCGGGAAGCGTCTACGATCTTCCTGAAGACAGCGTGTTCGGCAAGGTGATTCCCTGTACGGGCGGTGTGCTGGAAGAAGAATGCCGCGAGGTACTGGACGCATTTTTCTTTGTTAAACGGAAATAGAACGCGGGTAAAAATCTGCTGACGGTCGCGCATATTGTCTAT
>URJN01000280.1 GCA_900548125.1 uncultured Eubacteriales bacterium | reverse complement strand
ATAATGGTGAGCCGAAAGGCGATGCGTGCGCAAAAGGGGGAAGATTCCCCGAGGGAACGGAGTGAAAGTCTCCGGCAGAGACCGCTGCTGTAACGGAAAGAAGAACGTGCCGATGAGCCACTGGCGATTCTGCCCTGCGAGCGGGCAAAAAAGCTGGGAAGGCGGCGCGAAGATTCCGAAGCCAGAAGACCGGTTTGCGCACCGCCTGATTCTTCGCGGACCTCGAAGAAGGGCGATGCCTCAAAGACAAAAACATAATAAGGGAGAAACAAACATGAAAAAGCTGATGTCTGTTCTGTTTGTGCTGTGCGCGATAATGCTCGCCGTCTGCGCCAGCGCGGAAGCTCCGGTGATGGATCGCGCGGGAAACGCGATTGCGGTGCCGGAAAAGGTTGAAAAAATTATCTGCCTTGCGCCGAGCACGTCCGAGATTCTGGATGCGCTGGGTGAAACGGGCGCGCTGATTGCGGTGGACACCAATACCGCGGCGCAGATGGAAGAAGTCGCCAGTCTGCCGACGTTTGACATGATGACGCCGGACTGCGAAGCGATTGCCGCGCTGGAGCCGGACGTGGTCTTTATCTCCGGCATGAGCAAGGCGAAGGGAACCAACCCGTATCAGCCGCTGCTCGATTTGGGCGTTTGCGTAATTGATATTCCGTCCAGCAGCTCTATTGCCGCCGTGGAAGAGGATATCGAGTTCGTTGGAAGCGTGGTCGGCAAGGAAACCGAAGCGCAGGCTGTCGTGGAAGCGATGAACGGGAAAATCAATGAGATTGCCGCGCTCGCCGAGGGCATCGAGGAAAAGAAGTCGGTCTATTTTGAAATCAGTCCGGCTCCGTATCAGTATTCCTTCGGTCAGGGTACGTTCCTCAACGAGATGATCGAGCTGATTGGCGCGACGAACATCTTTGCGGATCAGGACGGCTGGATTCCGGTTTCTGCTGAGCAGGTCGTTGCCGCGAATCCGGATGTCATCATCACCAATGCGGATTATATGGAAGGCGCCGTTGCGGAGATTGAGGCGCGCGAGGGCTGGGCGGAGGTTGCCGCCGTGAAGAACCACGAGGTCTACCTCATCGGTGCCAATGTATCCAGCCAGCCGTGCCAGAACATCGTGGATGCGCTCATGGAGATTGCGGCGGATGTGTATCCCGAGGTTTACGGCGAACTGATCGCGAAGTAAAAAATCAATCGGAGGCTGTCAGGCTCAAACCGACATTCCGAGAAATACTTTTTCGCATGGCAAGCTGATGCGGACGAGGGGACTTTCGTCTGCCGCGTTTTAAAAAACCTTCGGCTGGCGTTGCGGGGTGTTTCTTGGAAAGCGTGGGTTTGCTGGCTTGACAGCCTTTTTCAGTAGAAGCGAACAGGAAACAAAGCAGAATGAAAAAGAAGAAAAACCGAAACGGTCTGCGGCTGCTGGGGATGACGGGCGCGGCGGCGGTGCTGTTTCTTACGGCGGTGGGCGTAGGCTCTGTGCAGATGAGCATCGCGGATGTGGTTGCGATTTTAAGAAACGGGCTTTTCGGCGCGGTGCTTCCGGAAAACATCTCATCGCTGAATGCCTCCATCCTGATGCGCATCCGCCTGCCGCGGGTGTGCATGGCGTTTTTGTGCGGCGCGATGCTGTCGATTTCCGGCGCGGTGATGCAGAGCATTCTGCGCAATCCGCTGGCGTCGAGCTACACGCTGGGCGTGTCCTCCGGCGCGTCGCTGGGCGCGGCGTTTGTGCTGCTGCTGGGCGTGCAGCTGCCGCTGATTCCGACGATGACGCTGCCGGCTGCGGGCTTTGTGCTGGGGCTGGCGGCGGTGCTGGCGGCGATGGGCTTGAGTGCGCGGTTTGACGCGGATATGCGCAGCGGAACCATCATCCTGACCGGTATGGTGCTGAGCCTGTTTATCAACGCCATCATCACCTTGCTCTGCGCGCTGAAGAAGGAATACCTCAATCAGCTCGTGTTCTGGCAGATGGGCAGTTTTTCCGGCGGCTCGATGAAGCAGAACGCCGTGCTGCTGGCTGTGCTGGCGGTCTGCGTTCCGCTGCTGCTGAGGCTGTCTGCGGAGATGGATATTTTGACGTTTGGCGATGATTTGGCGGCGACCAGCGGCTTTTCTCCGCGAAAAGCGAGGGGCAAGCTCATCGTTTTGTCTACGCTGCTGACGGGTACGGCGGTTTCGTTCTGCGGAACCATCGGCTTTGTCGATTTGATTGTGCCGCATCTGGCGCGGAAGCTCTTTGGGGCGCGCCATCGCTGGTTGATTCCGGCGTCGGCGGTTTTGGGCGGTGCGCTGATGGTTTTGTCGGATTTGGCGGCGCGGACGGTGCTAAGCCCGAAGGAGCTGCCCGTCGGCGCGGTGACGGCGTTGATTGGCGCACCGTTTTTTGCGTATGTCTATTTCTCCCGAAGGAAGGGAGGGCGTGCGTATGATTGAGGTCAGCCATGTATCTGCGGGCTATGGCGGACAGGATGTACTCAAGGATCTCTCTTTTTCGCTGCCGCAGGGAGAGAATCTGGCGATATTGGGTCCGAATGGATGCGGCAAGACGACGCTTCTGCGTGTGATGGCGGGGCTTTTGCCCTGCCGGGGCGATGTGCGCGTGGACGGCAGGAGCATTGCGCGGATGAAGCCGCGTGAGCTGGCGGCGCATATCGGGCTGATGAGCCAGAATATGCAGATTCCGTTTGATTACACGGTTGCGGATGTGGTGCGCATGGGGCGATACCGCATGCGCAGACGCGGCTTGTTTGAAGCGGAGAATCGGGAGGACGGACAGGCAGTGCGCGATGCGCTGGAAACCGTCGGGCTTTGGGAACTGCGAAACCGGACGGCGAATACGCTTTCCGGCGGACAGCAGCAGCGCGTCTTTTTGGCGCGTGTCTTTGCGCAGCAGCCGGAAATCGTCATGCTGGATGAGCCGACCAATCACCTCGACCTGAGCAGTCAGATTGAATTGATGCAGCAGCTTCGGCTGTACGGCAGTCAGCCGAACAGACAGGTCATCGGCGTGTTCCACGATTTGACGCTGGCGCCGATGCTGGGCGGGCAGGCGATTTTTATGCGCGAAGGGCAGATTCTCAGGCAGGGCGCGTTTTCGGACATCGCGTCGCCGTCGTTTTTGCGGCAGGTTTACGGCGTCGATGTGCGGGCGCATCTGGCTAAGGCGTTGGAAGCTCTGCCGAAAGCGTGATTTTACCATACAAAGCTGCCTGACTTTTGGGGTGCGCCGGATTATCC
>URJN01000279.1 GCA_900548125.1 uncultured Eubacteriales bacterium | reverse complement strand
GTTTTTCGGGTGGGAGACGGCGATATACATGGAACGATGAACTTGCGCATTTCTGTATGCCGCAGCGGCGGAAGGGAATGACGCGGTTTTGTCGCGCTTTTGCAGCGAATACGCCCGACCGAAGCATATTTTGACATCCGGTGGACGAAAACATAGGAGAAGAACATGGATAAACGACTTTTGCTGGCCAGCCCGCACATGTCGGATGAGGGCTATGAACTGGAGTACATCCACGACGCATTTCGGAAAAACTGGATCGCGCCGCTGGGCGAGAACGTCAACGAATTTGAAAAGGCCATGGGCGAATTTATGGGCGAGGGCTATCCCGTCGCCCTCTCTGCCGGTACGGCGGCGCTGCACCTTGCCATGCTCCTCGCGGGCGTGAAAGCGGGGGACACGGTCTTTTGCCAGAGCCTGACCTTCTCCGCCTCCGCCAATCCCGTGGCCTACTGCGGCGCGAAGCCGGTGTTCATCGACTCCGAGCGGGAGACATGGAACATGGACCCTGCCGCTCTGCGCCGCGCCTTTGCGCTGCACGGCACGCCCAAGGCCGTGGTCGTTGTCCACCTCTACGGCAACCCCGCGAAGCTGGACGAGATCACCGCCATCTGCCGCGAGCATGACGTTCCCTTGATCGAGGATGCCGCCGAGGCGCTGGGTTCCACATACAACGGCCAGAAGTGCGGCACCTTTGGCGACTTTGGCGCGCTTTCCTTCAACGGCAATAAAATCATCACCACCTCCGGCGGCGGGATGCTGCTGTGCCGGACGGCGGATGAGGCGAAGCACGCATTGAAGCTCTCCACGCAGGCGCGCGAGAACGCGCCGTGGTACCAGCACGAGGAAATCGGCTACAACTACCGCATGAGCAACATCTGCGCAGGCATTGGGCGCGGCCAGATGAAGGTGCTGCCGCAGCGCGTGGAGCAGAAGCGGACTATCTTTGCACGCTACTGCGAAAACCTGAAAGGCCTGCCGCTCACCATGCAGCCAGAGCTCCCCTGCGCGGAATCAAACCGCTGGCTGTCCGTCACCCTGCTGAACGAGGGCTGCGGCATGACGCCCGGCGAGATGCTGGCAAAGCTGAATGAGGCTGGCATTGAGGGGCGCTACCTCTGGAAGCCCATGCATTTGCAGCCGGTCTTCGCAGGCTGCCCCTTTGTCAGCGTCAGCGATGCGCCGGTGGGCGACGATCTCTTTGCGCGCGGCGTATGTCTGCCCAGTGATACGAAGATGAGCATGGACGATGTGGACCGCGTGTGCGAGGTCATCCGGGGGATGTTCTGATGCGGCATAAGGCTGGGTTTTATGAAAAATACATCAAGCGCCTGCTGGACATTGTGCTGTCCGGGTGTGCGCTGATCGTCCTGTCGCCGCTGCTGGTGGTGACGGCGATTCTTGTGCGTGTGAAGCTCGGAAGCCCTGTGATCTTCTGCCAGGAGCGTCCGGGGAAAGATGAAAAGATTTTTAAACTCCATAAGTTCCGCAGCATGAGCGACGCGCGGGATGAGCACGGCGCGCTGCTGCCGGACAAGGAACGGCTGACGGGCTTCGGAAAGAAGCTGCGCTCTCTGAGCATCGACGAGCTGCCGGAGTTGTGGGACATCTTCCGCGGCAAGATGAGCATCGTGGGGCCAAGACCGCTGCTGGTCGAATACTTGCCATATTACACGGAAAATGAGCGTCATCGGCATGATGTACGTCCTGGATTAACTGGTCTTGCTCAGATAAACGGAAGAAACACGCTGACATGGGAACAGAAGTTCGCATATGATTTGGAGTATGTGCAGCGCATAAGCTTCTGCGAGGATATCAAAATCCTGTTTCGTACCGTTGGTAAGGTGCTGAACAGGTCGGGTGTGCAGGTCAACACCCAAAGTGGAGAAGGAAATCTTGCAAAGATCAGAAGCTGTGTTTGCAAAAAAGCGGAGTGATTATTATGCGTATTTTGATTTTGAGCTGTGGAACGAGAAACAAGGTCGTTCAGTACTTTAAAGATGCTGTTGGCGCTCAGGGAAAAGTAATCGCAACGGATTGCAGCCAATATGCGCCTGCACTTTATGATGCGGACTCGTATTATATCGTTCCTCGAATGACCGAACCCGGTTATATTGATGAGATCATAACGATTTGCAAAAATGAACGTATCGATGGCGTTTTGTCATTGATTGATCCGGAACTGTCGCTTCTGGCGCAGTACAAGAAGGATTTTGAAGCCGTTGGTACGACGGTCATTGGTTCGTCCTATGAGCTGTGCGAGATGGCACTGGACAAATGGGCGATGTATAACTGGCTGACGGAGCACGGCTACCGCTGCGCGAAAACCTATGTGCAGTTTTCGGCATTTCAACAGGCGCTGGCTGATGGTGAGGTGGCGTTCCCGGTTTTTGTGAAGCCGCGCTTTGGCAGTGCAAGTCTGCATATCTCCAAGGCGGAGGATATGGAAACGGCAGCATTCCTCTTTCAGCACCAGCCGGACATGATCATTCAGGAGTTCCTGAACGGGCAGGAAATCGGCGCGGATGTTTACACGGATATGCTTTCCGGGCATGTTGTTGCCGCCTTTACGAAGAACAAATTGGTGATGCGCGCGGGAGAGACGGATAAGGCGATCTCCTTTAAGGATGAAACGCTGTTTGCGCTGATTTCACGTTTTGTTGAAGAGAGTGGGTATCGTGCGCAGATCGATATGGATATCTTCAAAATCGGGGATGCGTATTATATTTCCGAGGTCAATCCGCGTTTTGGAGGCGGTTATCCGCACGCCTATGAATGCGGCGTAAAAACGCCGCAGATGATTGTGAATAACCTGAGCGGGCAGCAAAATGTCCCCTCCGTGGGGGAATATAGAAGCGATGTTGTTATGATGAAGTACAGCGAGCTTAAAGTGGTATAAGTATGAAAAAGATTTGTTTTATCACAACGATTTCTGGTACGCTGAAATCCTTCGTTGTAGGCACTGCCGAGTATCTTCATCAAGAAGCTGGTTATGACATAACGTTTATTTGCGACGATGACGAGGCATTTGCTGCCTCGCTACCGCCGTACATTCATTATGTTCCGATTCCTATGAAGCGTGGGATCAGTCTCGGGGGGATTGGCGCAATGCTGAAAATGGCAAAGGTATTTCGCCGAGAAAAGTTTGACATGGTACAGTATTCCACGCCAAATGCATCTCTGTATGCTGCATTGGCATCAAAACTAGCGGGAGTCCCTGTGCGGCTTTATTGCCAATGGGGCAT
>URJN01000278.1 GCA_900548125.1 uncultured Eubacteriales bacterium | reverse complement strand
CTATGCGTCTTAAAGGTGTATCGCGATACGAAGAATAAACGGAGGGAAAAGACGTGGAGGTTAAGGAATGGCGTGACGAGCAGTTTATCAAAGCAATTCGACAGAATCGCGCAGGTATGTTCCGCGTGGCACGCATGATGCTTCGAAATGACAGCGACGCGGAAGAAGCTGTTGCCGAGGCTACGATGAAAGCATACGCGCACATCGGTTCACTGCGGTCATGGGATGCTGTCCGACCATGGCTGATGCGCATAACTGTGAACACCTGCCACAAGGTGCTGCGGCGCAGGAAAAGGGAACTGCCTACCGATGAACAGAGCGTATTTGACCATCCGCAGGAGGAGCGGGAACGGGCTGATATTTGGAATGACGTGGAAAAGCTGGATGAAAAATACAGCGTGCCTTTGACCATGTTTTATGAGGAAGAAATGAACCTTGCAGAGATTGCTCAAGCCCTCAAATTAACGCGCGGAACGGTTTCATCCAGATTGACGCGGGGAAGGCAGAAGCTGAAGGCAATGCTGGAAAAGGAGGAAGCACTTTGACTGACTTGGAAAAACGACTGCATACGGAAAAAATCATGCTGCCTGACGGATTTGATGCGCGGCAGGAAAATGTGCTGATGAAGGCAATGGTATCCCGCGTCGGAAAAGGACATCGGTATAGATGGGCGATCGTATTTGCGTCGCTGATGACCCTTTTAATCGCGACGGCAGCCGCAGCGGGATATTGGGGCTTGACGCACTTCTGGAAAGATGCTTCTCCGGACGCAGTTGCTCTGATTGAAAGCGGTATTTCACAGACGGGCGGCGAGTTGGATGACGCGACATTTGTTGTTCGTGAAGCTGTGTTTGATGGCAAAACCTTGCAGGCGGTGCTGACGATTCAGGCGACGGATGGACGCGTTGCCGTTTTGGAAAACCAGAACGATAATGTTCGCGACAACTGTGTTCGAGTGGATTGCTGGCTGGGCGCAATAGAAAATCAGAAGGGGATTACAGGCTGTATAGATGGACAGTACGACCAAGAAGGAACGCTGATTCTGTATATCAGCGAAACCTTGGAAAAGGAGTTGGATGCAGATCGGGTTCATGTTTCGCTGGGGTGCGCAACGATGACCGCTAATCATGAACGATGGTCAAACAGACAAAGCGGAGCCATTGAATTTGAAATTCCGCGTATCGCGCCGAAAACTGTTGAGATGGATACCGAGGTTGATTTGGAGGGCTGGTTATCCATTGAACATGTGAAGGCGAGCTATACGCCGCTGGGTGCAACGTTAGAGATTCGGTACAAGCCGGAAACGCGGCTTGGAGAGGCGATGCCGACATTCTACGTGAACAGCGCAGATGATGCAGTAAACAGCCGCTACGGCGGAGTTATTCAACGCGAAGGCGATGCTCAAAGTGGATATGTGCTGACGATACAAACAGGGCTGCCGGAGAGTTTGCCGCATAGCTTGATGCTCGGCGTGCGCGGCATTAAAAGCCGCATAAGGCTCGACTTTGACCGAAATATGGCTGTTGTAGAAGGGGAGGGCGAAGAATGAAAGTATGTTGGATGGCGATACTGATGCTAACCTTGCTGTTCGGAACGGCAAAAGCAGAGCGTGTTACGACGACAATGAAGATTGGAAATCAGCAGGTTTCAATTGACGCGGAGATTTACGGAACGGAGGTTGAGCACGTTCAGACTTATGAGGTAACCAATCTTGATTTGGGCAATAAGCCGGAAAAGAGATTTGACCTATCGCTGTGGTTCGGCAAAGGAAAAGAGCTTGAAAAACGCAGATATGATAATATTACCTTTTTGACCAAAGGCGAGGAAGTGTTTTGGAAAAAGGACAGTGCCCGATTTTCGCCGTATGGTCAGCTGTTCCTGCGGGCGACACAATGGCGGCTGGAAGCGGAAGAAGCGTACCATCCCATAGAAAAGTGGAACAGGAGCGTTGGCGAGAGGGTTGAGGCTACGCCGCTTGAGGATTTTCCGATTCGGGCGGCGACAGAAAAAATCCAGCCAATTCTGACAGCGTTGGACGTTGAGATTCAGAAAGAGCCGGTCTTTGCGGAATCCTTCAGTGTGAGCGATTTGGAAGCGGCGACGAAGGCGCACCGCGAACATGGCGTCAGTCCGGATGAAACGCTCATCGAAGACTGGACGAAAGAAGACGAGTATTACGAGTTGAGCTATCGACAGTTGTTCCATGGTTTGCCTATCATGGAAACGGATGAACATATGCCGGGCATATACGAATGGGAAACGCCGCGCACGGTTATTACGGCGCAGGTCAGCCGCAGAGGAATCGAAAAATTGAGGCTGGGTTTTGTTCCGACAGAAGAAAAGGCAATTGGAGAAGCGTTTAAACCGATTCCTGTCCGCGATGCGCTGGAAGCGTGCAAAGCGATCAATTCAGAGGAACTCTATCTTGAGGATGCGCATGTGTCTGAAATACGGTTGGGTTATGTGATGCTGGCGGAAAACCGGGCGTTGACGCAGGCGATGGCGCGTCCGGCATGGCTGATTCGGATATGGGGCGAATTTGAAGGAGAGAGCGAATCTCAGATGATTGCGATTGACGCCCGAACGGGCGAGAGCATGCTTGATT
This sequence comes from uncultured Eubacteriales bacterium, assembly GCA_900548125.1. Lineage (GTDB taxonomy): Bacteria > Bacillota > Clostridia > Christensenellales > Aristaeellaceae > Ventricola. Next base: position 647 of record URJN01000278.1, on the reverse strand, counting down.
GATAAAGATGAAGCAGGCACTCCGGAATGACGCCGGAGTGCCTGCCTTCGCTTATAGGATTTGAAGCCTGCCGTTAAAGAGAGTTTGATTCGGCTTACCCAATCAGCATGTCGAGGGTCTGCCAATAGAGCAGATACAAGGCGGAGTAGCTGTCGAGGTCAAACTCATCTGCGGCGATTGCACCGGAAACGGTGAGGATAAAGCCGTCATAGACGGTCACATAGATGCAATACTGATTGCCGTCAGAGCCTTTGCCGGAAGCGATAAGCGGGCTGAAATCGGCGTACTCATCTTCAAATTCAGCGATGGTCGGCGTGCTTTCGCCGGGATAATTCTGCGCATAGAAATCAATGATCTCCTGGCGCAGCTCATCCGGCATGGTGAGCATGGAATATCCCTCGTAGGCTTCGCTGTAAGAAATGTCAACGCAGTAACCGCAGTCGGTACGCTCGTTGAGCGCGATGGTCAGCGAAACGCCTGCGTCGGATTCCGTTTCTTTTGTGACAGTCATATTTTCGGGAATGTAAATCGTGTCATCCAGTGCCTGAATCGTATAGGGGATAACACTCAGCTCGCCCTCCTCGGCAAACGCGCAGGAAAGACAGACGACAGACAGCGTCAAACAGAGCAGCAGGGAAAAGATTTTT
>URJN01000277.1 GCA_900548125.1 uncultured Eubacteriales bacterium | reverse complement strand
CCACTCTTTCCCTACACGACGCTCTTCCGATTGCGAAGCACATCAATCATTCATCAGTCAGGGAGCGAAGCGTCACCTGACTGACGCATAAGCCTCTTTTCCTCCCAAAAACCGCCGCGAAGCAAAGAAAGCGCTTCCAAATGACTCCGCCTGTATACGAAAGCCACCGGCGATGCCGGTGGCTCTTGTTGCAGCAGTCACTTTTTTCCTAAACCGCTTTTATCCCTTATACGGCTGAGAGATTTTGCCCATCACGGCGGGATGCTCCGCACCTGTGACACTGGGCAGCGTATTCGCCTTGCCGCGCATGCAGCAGTCCGCCATCAGCGCAAAGGCAACCGCTTCCTTAGCGTCGCTGCTCAAGCCGAGATCCTCCTGCGTGCGCACGGCGACGCCATGCGGCGCAAAACGCTCTTTCATGAAGCGAAGCAGCGTCGCGTTATAGCTTCCGCCGCCGCCGACGATAATCTCGCTCGCCCGATACTTCGGCAGAACATAGCGTTCATACGCATCCGCAATAGAGTACGCGGTCAGGTCGGTCACGGTCGCGAGAAGATCTTCCACGGGGATGGGGTTTTCCTTCCACCAGCTGAGAATTTTCTCGGTGTACTGCACGCCGAAATGCTCGCGCCCCGTCGTTTTGGGCAGCGGCTGGCGGTAATACGGCTCCTCTTTGAGAATGTCCAGCAGGGCATTGCAGACCTTGCCTTTTGCCGCCGTTTCGCCGCCCGCGTCATATGTCTTTTCGCCGCCCGTGACAGCGGAAATCACCGCGTCAATAATCATGTTGCCGGGACCGGTATCAAAGGCAAACACGTCGCGCGGCTTTGCGCCCGCGGGCATGACGGTCATATTGCCGATGCCGCCGATATTTTGAAGCAGAATCGTCTCCTTTTCTCTGCGGTAGAGCAGGTATTCGGAGAACGGAACGAGCGGCGCGCCCTGTCCGCCCGCCGCCATGTCGGCAACGCGGAAATCGGACACCGTCAAAATGCCCGTGCGTTCAGCGATTACGGAGCCTTCGCCAATCTGAACCGTATAGGCGACCGGAATGCCGTCCGGACTTTCGGGGATAGGCGCATGCCAAATGGTCTGCCCGTGAGAGCCGATGACGTCGATCTCCTCCGGCTTCATGCCCGCCTTCTCGATGACGCTCAGCGCAGATTTCGCATAGATTTCTCCGAGCAGGAAATTCATATAGCCGACCTTGTCCACCGTCGCATTCGCAGGCGTGAACAGCGAAAAAATCTTTTCGCGCACCTGCGGCGGATACGGCTTGTTTTCAAAAGCCAGCAGCTTGACCTTCGGCTCGCTGTCCGTGCCGCTGATTTCCACCAGCGCGGCGTCCACGCCGTCTACCGACGTGCCGGACATCATGCCGACAACATGACGAACCTCTTTCATTCGTTCTTCCCTCCTGCCGCTTCGATGGCTTCACGGAGATGCCCGCCGCTCTTTTCAAGCGCGAGCTTCGCCGCCTGCGCATCCATGCCGGTCTTAATCATCAGAATCGCCAGCTTGACGTGTCCGTCCGCCTGATCCAGCGCCGCCTGCGCCGCGTCCGCTTCAACGCCTGTTGCATGGCGCACGAGGCGCACCGCGCGGTCGCGGAGCTTGACGTTGCTCGCGCGCAAATCGACCATCAGGTTGCCGTAAACCTTGCCGAGCTTGACCATCGAGCAGGTGCTGAGCATATTCAGCACCATCTTCTGCGCCGTGCCGGATTTCATGCGTGTCGAGCCGCTGACGACCTCCGGACCAACCTCCGGCGCAATGGTCACGTCGCAGAGGGCTTCCAATTTGTTAGGCTTGTTCGTGCAGAGTCCCACCGTCACGCATCCGCGTTCCCGTGCCCGCACGAGCGCACCGCGAACAAACGGCGCACTGCCGCTGGCGGAAATGCCGACGACCGTGTCATGCTCGCCGGCGTTCAGGCTGTCCACCAGAGCCGCGCCCGCCTCGGCGTCATCCTCCGCGCCCTCAACGGCGTTGCGCAGGGCGGTATCGCCGCCCGCGATAAAGCCCTGCACCAGCTCAGGCGATACGCCGAAGGTCGGCACACATTCCGATGCGTCCAGCACGCCCAAACGTCCCGACGTACCCGCGCCCAGATAATACAGATGACCGCCCTTTTCAAGCCCTGCACAGATCAAATCGACCGCGCGGGCAATCTGCTTTTTCTCCTGCGCAACAGCGTCGGCAACCTTTGCATCCTGCCGGTTAATCATGTCCACCATATCCAGCGTGGAGCACCGATCCAGATTTCGGGTTTCTTCATTGACGTGTTCCGTCGCCAGACCAGAAAGATAGTTGTCCATTCCGTTCAGCTCCTTTTCCATAAGATTACCGCATCAGCATCGTTCTGTCAATTCCATTTCACTTAAAATCAGAAATAATGAAATTAAGTTTCAAATCAATTCCTTCGGCTTTGCTTTTCTTCGGAGATCCGCCCTTTACTTTTTTCCGCCAATTTTGTATGATAAAGATGAACAAACGTCAAGGGGATGATTTTCATGAGCTGCACCCTGCTTATACGCGCCTGTATGGACAGCATGACGGACACCGAAAAGCGCATTGCGGACTATCTTCTCATTCACGGAAGCGACGCCATGCACATGAACGCCAAGGAGCTGGCGGTGTCCTGCGATACCTCGCCCGCCGCAGTCGTCCGCTTTGCCAAAAAGCTGGGCTTCAAAGGCTTTACCGCGCTCAAGCTCGACCTTGCCCGCGAATCTGCACAGGCTGCGCCGGACGCTTTCAACAGTGCCATTCTGGAAAACGACGATCTCGCCGCCATCATCCGCAAGGCGGAAAAGACCCATCAGCGCAACACCTCTCTGACCTACCAAATGCTCAACATCGCAACCCTTCAAGCCGCCATCGACGCGCTTTGCGGCGCGCGCCGCGTTTTCCTTTACGGCGTAGGCGCATCCGGTCTGCTCGCCATGGACTTCCAATATAAATGTTCCCGCATCGGCATCCCTGCTTTTTATCAGATGGATTCCCATACCAGCCTGGCCAGTGCCGCGCTGCTCGACGAGCAGGACGCCGTGATTGCCATCAGTTATTCCGGTGTGACGCGCGAAACGCTTCTCGCCGCGCAGAACGCCCGCGCCTGCGGCGCCAGGGTCATCGCCGTCACGCAGGGCAACCTCAACCCGCTTGCGCGGCTGGCGGATTTTCCGCTGTGCATCCCCAGCGAGGAAAGCACCCTGCGCATCGGCGCGATGACCTCGCGCAATTCCGGACTGCT
>URJN01000276.1 GCA_900548125.1 uncultured Eubacteriales bacterium | reverse complement strand
AGAGTTTGCATGCTTCATTTTGAGCAGTGGGAAGGCTTTGAAGGGCGCATTTGGCGCGAAGAAATCAATGTGCGCGATTTCATTCAGAAGAATTACAAGCCGTATGCGGGCGACGAGTCCTTCCTTGCGGCTCCGACCGAGGCGACCAATAAGCTCTGGGGCATCCTTCAGGGGCTTCAGAAGGAGGAACGCGCCAAGGGCGGCGTGCTGGATATGGAAACGCACGTTGTTTCCGGTCTGACCGCTTACGGCGCGGGCTATATCAGCGAAGCGGACAAGGAGCTGGAGCAGATTGTCGGCTTGCAGACCGATAAGCCGCTCAAGCGCGCCTTCATGCCGTTCGGCGGCATCAAGATGGCGGAGGAAGCCTGCCGGAATTACGGCTATGAGCCGGATCCGGAGCTGCACAAAATCTTTACCGAATATGCGCCGACCCACAATCAGGGCGTTTTCATGGCGTATACCCCTGAAATGAAGCATGCACGCCATAACAAGATTATCACCGGTCTGCCGGATACCTACGGCCGCGGCCGCATCGTCGGCGACTACCGCCGCGTTGCCCTTTACGGCATCGACTTCCTCATCGAGGAGAAGAACAAGGATTTGAGCAACTGCGGCGACGGCACGATGACCGACGACGTGATTCGTCTGCGCGAGGAGATCTCCAAGCAGATTAAGGCGCTCAAGGGCATGAAGGCGATGGCGGCTGCCTACGGCTTTGACATCAGCAAGCCCGCCGCCAACGCGAAGGAAGCCTGCCAGTGGCTGTACTTCGGCTATCTCGCTGCCATCAAGACGCAGAACGGCGCGGCGATGTCCGTCGGACGCATCTCCACGTTCCTGGATATCTATATCGAGCGCGATTTGGAGCGCGGCGTCATCACCGAAGAAAAGGCACAAGAGCTGATTGACCACATGGTCATGAAGTTCCGCATGGTCAAGTTTGCCCGCGTTCCGAGCTATAACGCGCTGTTCTCCGGCGATCCGGTGTGGGCGACGCTGGAGGTCGCGGGTATCGGCGTGGACGGCCGCAGCATGGTCACCAAGAACGACTACCGTTTCCTGCATACGCTGGAAAACATGGGTCCCTCGCCGGAACCGAACATGACGGTGCTGTATTCGTCCTCTCTGCCGGAGAGCTTCAAGAAGTATGCCGCCAGAATCTCCGTGCTGACCAGCTCTGTGCAGTATGAAAACGACGATGTCATGAAGCCGGTCTGGGGCGACGATTACTCGATCTGCTGCTGTGTTTCCGCGACGCAGACCGGCAAGGAGATGCAGTTCTTCGGTGCGCGCGCGAACCTTGCCAAGTGCCTGCTCTACGCGCTCAACGGCGGTGTGGATATGAAGACCCGCGAGCAGGTCGGTCCGGCATACCGCCCGATTACCAGTGAGATTCTTGATTACGATGAGGTCATCGCCGCGTATGACCGCATGATGGATTGGCTTGCCGGTCTGTACGTCAATACGCTGAACCTCATCCAGTATATGCACGACAAGTACTATTATGAAGCGGAAGAGATGGCGCTGATTGATACCGATGTGCGCCGCACGTTTGCGACCGGCATCGCGGGCTTCTCTCACGTGGTGGACAGCCTGAGCGCAATCAAGTATGCGAAGGTAAAGACGATTCGCGATGAGACCGGCTTCATCGTCGATTTTGAGACCGAGGGCGATTTCCCGCGCTACGGCAACGACGATGACCGCGCCGACGATATCGCGGTCTGGCTGCTCGGCACGTTCCTGGAGAAAATCAAGAAGCGTCACACCTACCGCAATTCCGAGCCGACGACTTCCATCCTGACCATCACCTCCAATGTCGTTTACGGCAAGGCGACGGGCAGCATGCCGGACGGACGCAAGGCGGGCGAGCCGCTCTCCCCGGGCGCGAACCCGAGCTATGGCGCGGAGAAGAACGGTCTGCTGGCGTCTCTGAATTCTACGGCAAAGCTGCCGTATCACTGGGCACTGGATGGCATTTCCAACACGCAGACCATCAACCCGGGCGCACTGGGACACAACGATGAGGAGCGCGCGAACAACCTCGTGCAGGTGATGGACGGCTACTTCGATCAGGGCGCGCATCACCTCAACGTCAACGTTTTCGGAACCGAGAAGCTCATCGACGCGATGGAGCATCCGGAGAAGGAGGAATATGCCAACTTCACCATCCGCGTTTCCGGTTACGCCGTCAAGTTCATCGACCTCACCCGCGAGCAGCAGCTCGACGTCATCGCCCGCACCTGCCATGACCACATGTAAGCTCATGGGTAGGGTGCATTCGCTTGAGAGCTTCGGCTTGGTCGATGGACCCGGCGTGCGCTATGTGATTTTTTTGCAGGGCTGTGCGCTCAGATGTCAGTTTTGCCACAATCCGGATACATGGGCGGGCGAAGCCGCGCAGACCATGACCGCGCAGGAGCTGCTGGATAAGGCACTTCGATATCAAAGGTATTGGGGCAGGGACGGCAAGAAGGGCGGAATCACCGTCAGCGGCGGCGAACCGATGCTGCAAATGGCATTTGTCACGGAGCTGTTTGAATTGGCGCACCAAAAGGGCGTGCATACCGTGCTGGACACGGCGGGCCAGCCCTACCGCGAAGACGAGCCGTATCAGAAGGAGTTTGACCGGCTGATGGCGGCGACCGACTTGGTGCTGCTCGATCTCAAAGCGATGGACGAGCAGCTTCATCGGCGCGTGACGGGCATGGGCAACGCGAACATCCTTGCGATGGCGCGCAGGCTCAGCGACATGGGCAAGCCGATGTGGATTCGCCATGTCCTGGTTCCGGGGCTGACGGATGGGGAGGACGACCTGCGCGAGATGGCGGCGTTCATCGGAACGCTGAAAAACGTCGAGCGCGTGGAGATTCTGCCGTATCATACGCTGGGGCTGTCCAAATGGCAAAAGCTGGGGATGGACTATCCGCTGGAGGGCGTGCCGACGCCGAGCGGCGAGCAGATTGCCCGCGCGGAAGAGATTTTGGGCATTCGATAAGGAATATACATCATGCGCCGCCGCAGGAAAGCCTGCGGCGGCGTTTGTGATGAAGCGGTTTTAGAGGCAAAAACGGGATGAGAACAGCCGAATGGGGCTTTACAAATTCCGCGGGATGCAGTATTCTATCTGTATATGGGAATGAAGTTCTCCCGAGGGCAACCTGAACCGCTTTTGAAGCTGATGACTTCTGCAACGCTTTTTTGTGCTGCGGAAATCATCAGCTTTTGTTATTGTGCGAGGTTTTGCCTCAAGGGGAAGACGGCGGGGAGCGTTCATTCCGGCTGCATGTTACGCT
>URJN01000275.1 GCA_900548125.1 uncultured Eubacteriales bacterium | reverse complement strand
ACAACTCAACTATGATTCCAGGAGAAGTTGTATCTGTCTTCATAGCATAGTCCGCATCACCATGAAAGGGGTATGCTTTGACAAGATCCTCTGTAGGATATTCTACTATCGGAAAACTGGAGCAGTTTTTAAGAATAGCCTCAACATCCCATAGAATAGAGCCATAATCATTCCCAATTTGAAATTTCTGTTCCATGTCATTCCTTTCGTCAAATTCCAATTTATTGAGCAAAGTATACCATATTCCTCAATAAAAGAATATCCCTATATGAAGATTGCTGTATCATTATTTCACAAGGATTTCGAGGAATCTCAGCCCCTTGCACACTGACCTTGCTTGCAAGGTCTAGTGGGTTATACCTTTGCGACAGAAAGATAAGAAAAAATCCGAACCCATTTCCGATTTGGAAAATCTGGTTCGGATTATACTGGTCTGGTGCGGTAGATGGGACTTGAACCCATACGTCGTACAACACACGCCCCTCAAACGTGCCTGTCTGCCAATTCCAGCACTACCGCATATGAACTTCGCTGCACATGCCATGCAACGAATATAATTATACGAAATTCGGCCGGATTTGTCAACCCTTTCGGTGAAAAAAGTTGAATTTGTCAGTCAAGAACCACCGTGCAGCGCAGATCCGGACGCAGGGCGTTAAAGTAACGCTCCTCAAGGGGAATCCATGTGTTAAAGAAACGCTGCGCCATCTCAACGCCGTTGCGCGTGATGATGCGTTCGCGCTGGAGGTCGGGCGGGATTTTCAGCACGGCGGAAAGGTCATACTGCTTTTCAAGGTCGGGATGCAGGCTGTATGTGCCTTCGATGACGTTCAGCTTGCCCGCGGCAATGGGCTTGGGCGGCAAAACGGTGAAGGTGGAGCAATCGAATCGGCGATATTGCACGGTTTCGCCTGCACGCAGCGGAATCAGCACCTCAGCGAGGAAGCGTTCCCTGTCTACATTGCCGCCCGGCTCGGCATAGCGTTCGGGCGTGCGCTGCTCGGGACGGAGAAAGAAGTCATCCATATGAAACAGGGGGCAGCCATACAGCTTCTGGAGGAACGCGGCGAGCGTCGTTTTTCCGCTGGCGCATGCGCCGTCCAGAGCCAGCAGCACGCGGTCGCTGTCGCGCAGGGCGGCGTCAATGCGCGAGAGCAGCGGCAGAAGGCGGGCATACTCCGCTTTCATCAGGCGGTAGGCGGGCGTGTAAGCGCGGCGGAAGGTTTCGGAATGATGGCAGGCGGGGAGACCGGCTTTTTTCCATGCGTCCACGGCGGCGCGGGTCGCCTCAAGCGAAAAGGGAATCTCGCCCAGCGCGGCAAGGCGGAGCAGAACGTCGAGCTTTTCCTCAAGCAGGGCTTTTGCGCCGTCGTGATGCTCGGCAGAGCGTGCAAAAAGACGCGCAAACGTATCTGCGCTCAGACCGTCCTTTAAAATATCGAGATGCACGCGGACATATTCGCCGTCCAGAGGCTCGATGACCGCGCCCGAATGCGGCTTGCAGGACGCCGCTTCGTCGGTGATATACGCGGCGGCGGCGGATGCGTCGCCGACCAGATGCTCACAGCCGCATGCGCTTTGATACAACGCCTTGAACAGGTCGGTCAGTTCAAGCCGGGGATAGGCTTGGCAATGCGCGAGGAGAAAGGCGCGGGTTTGGTTATCGGAATTCATGAAAATGCCCTCCGTCAGTCGGGAATGAGCCGCGCTTTGTCCATCGCAATGACCAGAGCGGGGATGAGGATGATATGCAGGATGATGCCGGGGATGGCGGTCGTGACCGCGCCGGCGAGGAAGAGCGCGGGGGTGAAGGTGCTGTGCGCCAGACCCGCGAGCAGATAGCGCATGACGCCCCATACGAGCCGTCCGGCAATCATGGCGATGATGAGGGACAGGTAGACGCTGACGGTTTTCCTGGGCAGAGCGCGGTACAGCGCACCAGCGGCGGCACCGTATACAGCCAGCTCAAACGCCATGGAAACGGCGGTCGGGAACATATCGGGCATACCGAAAAGCACGGAACGCAGGAGCGGCGCGATGAAGCCGACCGCCAGCCCCCAGCCCCAGCCGCAGACGAATCCGCAAAGCAGGGCGGGGATGTGCATCGGGCAGAGCATGGAACCGATCTGCGGAATCTGTCCGGTCAGGAAGGGCAGAACCAGCGCGATGGCGAGGTACAGCGCAGAGTAGGTCAGTTTTTGAATGTTCTTGTTCATGGCAGACTCCTTATGCGGGATGATTACGGATAGAAGAACGTTCCTGCGGACGGAAGCCCCGCTTCGTCGATGAGCTGACGGGCGGCTTGGGTGGCATCGACATCGCCGAACAGGTCGGGATACATCGACGACGCCAGATAGACGGCTGCCGCAAGGCGGGTTGCCGGCGTTTGCAGCAGCGATTCGGAGAGCAGGTAGACGCGCTCTTTGCGGATTGCGCCCGTGCTGCTCAGCGCTTTGCGCGTCAGCAGCGCATGGCGGATGCTCTGCGCCGATTCGGTCAGAAAGACGCCGCCGCCCAGCACGCTGTCGGGAACGACCTTGACGATGGCGTCCGGATTTTTGCGCTCAATCCAGCCGTCGTCAACGGTCAGCATATCCTCCGCCCGACGGGATGCGGCGTTATATGCGCCCGCACTCAGCAGGAGCGCATGCTCTTTGGAGGTTTTGCCGATGGTCACGTGGTCGCCGTCGGTTTCCCAATAGACGCTCAGCCGCTGACATTCAAAGAGCTTGCCGAGGCGGGAGGAGAGCAGCGCGGTGTAATACTGCGTGGCGGTTTCGGCGGTCTGCGCGTCGTTCGCCGTGCCGATTCGTTCCGCGTCGTCATCGGGCAGGGTCATGGTGACGGGCAGGGAGGCTTCGTCGTCAAACTGCGTGGCAGTCTGCCGTGCTTCGCCGCCTGAAAGCGGCTGACCGCCGCCCTCGCCGTCGCTATGAATCGGGTGATGCGCCGTGAAGTCGATGCCTGCGGCGGCGTTTTCATCGTATTCCCTGCGGGGAGAATCCGGATTTTCGACGGTTTCGCTGTCGGAGTCGGCATCCGGCGAGCTGGTCTGCGGGGCGGCGCGGCTGGGGAAATCATCGCCGAGCGGCTGTGCGTCGGCAACGCTCTGCGGAATGGGCGCGGCGGTGGTCGTCCGCCTGCGGCAGCCGGAAGCAGTCAGCAGGAGCAAAAGAAGGAGCAGAAGAAAAAGCGTTTTTTTCATATATACAGCCATCCATCAGGAAAAAGAGAAGATTAGCTTTTCAGCGGTTTGAAGAAGGGGCTTTTATGCCTTTCGCTTGTTTGAAAAAATCCGTTC
>URJN01000274.1 GCA_900548125.1 uncultured Eubacteriales bacterium | reverse complement strand
GTGGTCGAGAATCGTTCGGGCAGCCGCGCACCGGACGGAAACCGCCTGATATGCCGCCGCGCCGCCGCAAGGGCACGACGGCAGGATTAAAAGCTGTCATGGTTTTTCATCTGGAAAGGAGAACTCCTCAATGAAACCTTCATCGAAGAGAACGCTGAAAAAAGCGGTTTTGAACATCACGGCGGGACTGTGCGCCATCGTCTTCACGGGCAACGTCATCGCCGGAGAATGTGCCGGTCAGATTAACTCTGCGCTCGGCACGGCGACCTCCAAGGTCGTCAGCACGCTGGCAGAGGGCGAAACCGAGGGCTATGCGCGCTATTTCGAGAGCAAGTACAACAGCATTGCCGAACTGAAGGCGGCGGGCGAAGCGAAAGTCCGCGAGGTCGAAGGCGAGGGCATCGTCCTGCTCAAGAACGACAACAACATTCTTCCGCTGAAAGGGGGCAGCGACGTTGCGCTCGTCGGCGTAACGATTCTTGATCCGGTATACGGCGGAACCGGCTCCGGCGCGGTTGACGCAAACGGTGCCGCCAACTACTACGACGTCATGACCCAGGCGGGCTACAACGTCGTGGACAAAGAGCTGCTTGACTACTATGTAGAAAAGGAAGCCAAGCGCAACGCTCACGAGATTGGCGAGATCAAGTGGAGCAAGGTCAAGAAGAACAACGGCGACACCATCGGCAACGGCGAAGACGTCATCTTCGTGGTCGGCCGTGTCGGCGGCGAGGGCAACGACGTGACCGTCACCATCGACGATACGCTCGATGACGACTACCTCAAGCTCAACGAGAACGAGCTTTCCATTCTGGAAGGTCTGAAAGAGCTGAAGGACGACGGCAAGATTCGTTCCATCACCATGATTATCAACAGCGCGAACCCAATGTCCGTCGGCTTCCTGAATGACGAGGCTTACGGCGTGGACGCCGCCCTGTGGGTCGGTTCCGTCGGTCAGACCGGTATCTACGCGGTCGGCGACGTGATTTCCGGCAAGACCAATCCGTCCGGCTCTCTGCCGGATACCTGGTGGGTGGACAACCAGCTCAATCCGGTTCAGAACAACTTCGGTTCCTACACCTATGCGGATGCCAACAACTTCGATCTGGGCACGAACGCCAATAAGTTCAACCAGTACGTCGTCTATCAGGAAGGCATCTACGTCGGCTATAAGTACACCGAAACCCGTTACGAGGATGTCGTGATGGGCACGCCGAACGCGGGCGACTTCAACTATAACAGCATTGTCGGCTATCCGTTCGGCTTCGGTCTGAGCTACACCAGCTTCTCCTTCTCCGATATGCAGGTGGAGAAGACCGGCGAAGGTCACCAGACCAGCTATGACGTGAGCGTGAAGGTGACCAACACCGGCGCGGTCGCGGGCAAGAAGACCGTTCAGGTCTATGCGCAGAAGCCTTACACCGAGTACGACAAGCAGAACGGCATCGAGAAGGCTGCCGTCGAGCTGGCTGGTTACGGCAAGACCGCGATTCTCCAGCCGGGCGAGAGCGAGGTCGTCAAGGTCAATGTTCCTGAATACTTCCTCACCTCTTATGACGCGACGGGCACGGGCGTGTATATTCTCGATGAGGGTCACTACTACCTGACGGTTGCGGATGATTCCCATGCGGCGGCGAACAACATTCTGGCCGCCAAGGGCATGACCACCGAAAACGGCATGACCGCGGCGGGCGACGCCAGCCTGACCTACGGCATGGATTACACCTTCGACGCCGAAACCTACGCGACCTCTTACGGCACGGGCAACGAGGTCAAGAGCCTGTTTGCCGATGCCGATGTCAACCGCTACGAGGGCAGCGGCGATAATTCCGTCGTCTATTACTCCCGCAGCAACTGGGCTGGCACGGTGACCAGCGGTCCCGTGCAGCTGGCGATGACCGCGCAGATCGCGGCGGATGCGAAGCTGGACGACAGCGACCTGCCGGATGCGACGGGCATGGAATTCCCGACCATGGGCGTGAGCGCCAATCTCCAGCTCGTCAACATGATGGATTACGACTACGACGATCCGCAGTGGGATATCTTCATGGATCAGCTGACCTACGAGCAGATGGCGAAGCTCTGCGCGAACGGTCTGCGCATGACCATCAACATCGACGCGATCGGCAAGCCGCTGACCGTTGACCACAACGGACCTTCCGGCGTGACCCAGAAGTACTCCGTCGGCGAGAACGGCTATGCTGTTCAGACCAATGACCCGCAGAAGGACATCAAGGGCACCTGCTATCCGTGCAACGGCATCATCGCCGCCACCTTCAACGATGAGCTGATCCGCGAGGTCGGCGAGCTGATCGGTGAGGACGCGATGTGGGCTGGCTACGCCGGTCTGTACGGCACGGGTCTGAACATCCATCGTTCCCCGTACGCGGGCCGTGTGTTCGAGTATTACTCCGAGGACGGCACGCTGACCGGTCTGGTCGATGCGGCGGAAACTCTCGGCATTCAGTCCAAGGGCGTTTACGTCTACAACAAGCACTTCGTCCTGAACGATCAGGAGAACAACCGCGCCGGCATCGCCACTTGGGTCAACGAGCAGGCGCTGCGTGAAATCTATCTGCGTGCGTTCGAGCTGCCGATCGTCAACGCGGACGCGAAGTGCGTCATGACCGCCTTCAACCGTCTGGGCGCACAGTGGGCTGGTGCTTACACCGAGCTGCTGACCGATTGGCTCCGCGGCGAGGCGGGCATGGAAGGCTTTGCCGTAACCGATATGTACGACGACACCTACATGGTGAAGGCGAACGAGGTTGTCGCGGGCAACGATATCCCGGATAACTACGTCGGCGACGACATCTCCCAGTTCGCGGCTTACGGCCCGAACGGCACCACGCCGAACGCCGCCGTTGCGCAGGCTCTGCGCACGTCCAGCAAGCGCGTGTTGTACACCGTGCTGCATTCCCGCGGCATGGACGGCATCAGCAGCAACACCCAGATCGTCTCCGTCACCCCGTGGTGGCAGATGACCCTGAATGTTGTGCAGTGGACGCTGACCGGTCTGACCGCGCTGGCGCTCCTCCTCCTGCTGCTGGACATGGCGCCGCGCAAGAAGAAGAAGGCGTAATCCGCAACGAAAACCGCCGCAAAGCATCCCGCAATTAAAACGGACTTTCGCAAAAACGTGTGGTTTTAGAAACGGAATGCCGTAAAAACTCCACAGATTAAAAGAGTGAACCTGACATCCTTTCGGATGATTCGGTTCACTCTTTTTCTTGTTGACATAAAGCTCCTTGCCCTGAATAGCAGCGCCAAGAATTTCCGTGATTCTTTCATTTCCAAGAAGGGCTATTCT
>URJN01000273.1 GCA_900548125.1 uncultured Eubacteriales bacterium | reverse complement strand
GACGCAGAAATCTGCGTGATACCACCTTGCTTCGCGCCGCCAAAAAACGACGCCTCTTTGCGCTGTATCGGGCGCGCCCGCGCAGGCTCAGGGAAAGCTCCTTTGACCCGCGCCCCTCCGAAGCGACCTTCCGCGTGCGTCCTTCCCGAGCGACCTTCCAGCCTATGGGTCTGCTCTCTCTGGCGGCGACGTCCGCGTACTCCTCTTCCTCAACGGGATGAAATATACTCCCTTATTATATGCTCTCCGGTCGGCGTTGTCAACGATTTTACAGCGCAAGCATAAAGCTCGAAGCAAAATTCACCGCCGCCGTCAGCGCACAGACGGCATATGCCGCCGCTATAGGCTTTTTCTTCCCGCCCTCGTCCCGAACATCGCGCAGGCAGAGCAGCACGCAAAGCATCATCGCGCCATACAGCGGGAGCATCGTCCGCTCACCGCTCTCCACAACCGTCGGGCTGAAGCTGACTGCCATCCGTGCGGCAAAGCCCAGCGCAAAGACGAACGCGGCGCAAGCCGAAAGCGGTCTGTCGCCGATGGACAGATAGAGCGACAGGGTCATCATCCCCAGCAGGATGGTCGCCAGCGTCATCATCACAAATCGCACGTCCTCGCCGCACCCCGCCGCGCCCAGCAACAGCGCATAGCTTCGCATCTCGTTAAAAGGTGCAAGGACTTTCGCAGGCAGCTCCGACGTTCGGGTCATATCCGCGAAAAAAGCGCAAAGGACGAACGCCGCTGCCACCAGAACGACCAGCTTCGACCGAACGCCCCGCCTGCGCGCGAACACCGTCGCGCAGACGACCGCACCGCAGGCGAGCAGAATCGGATTGAACGTATAGATGAGCAGAGCCTCCGTACTCGTCAAGCCGATATCCAGCTTGTCTATGAGCGTGAATTGACCGTAATCCCGCAGGTTGACGATTGCCACGGACTCCTGCGCACGCAGGGCGTTTCCGGGGCAGAGCAGATGCGCCGCCAGCTCCGCGCAGGCGACGGCAAACACCGCCGCGGCAAACGGCGGTATGCGTTTATCCCGCACGATGACCGCCGTGCCCAAAACCAGATGCGCGCCGAAAATCAGCGCAGCCGTCTGCTCCTGATTCGCGCCCAGCACCGCGCAGAGAACGGCAAAAGCCGCCAGCACCGGCGGCGTTTTCCGCTTCCAGAGCGCGTCCGCCAGCGGAATACACGCCGTCATCGCGCAGGCAAGCGGCACATAGTAATTCATGCCCGTCGCCTGCCAGCCCGTCGAGCGCAGGATGGCAAACGGAATGCTCGTCACCAGCAGCGCGGCAAGCCCCAGCATCTCCGGGCGCTTTTCCGCATTCGCCAGCCTGCAAAGCGAAAACGCCATCAGCACCATCGTCAGGCTGTCCAGCACGCGCCAGAGCCATATGCTCTTCGTCGTCACGCAGAGCAGCCCCTCAATCAGCAGACGGCTCGACCATGTCTGCCATCGCTTTGCCAGAAAGGACGCGATGGACACGCCGTCCTCCGTCGCGCCGCGGAACACCCAGTCATCCAAAACCAGATTATCGCAATTCATGTGCATGACCAACTGCACGGCAAAGAGCATCAGAATCACCGCCGCGCAGAGCATGCGCTTCTTCCCGCTCATCGCTTTGAGCTTATTCATCCGCGCTCACCCGCTTTCTGGTCACTGCCAAGCTGTCCCTCAGCAGCGTCAAGCCGACCACATCGGTATCAACCATGCAGCCCGTCGTATCGTCAATCAGCACGACGCGATACTGCCCGTCCTCACCCCAATGCGGCAGACGCTCCAGATCGACCGCCGCGTGGAAGCCGCAGTGGTCGTCCACCCCGATCCGCTTGGCGTCAGCTTCCTCCAGCCGCACCATCTGCGTATTGAGCAGCGTGACAACGGTTTCTTCCTCGCCGTCCGTCGGTTTCCAGAGCAGGCCGACACGCATCCTGACCGCGCCGACCTGCCGGTCATGGCGGTACAGCGCGCCGCGGATATGCAAAACGCCGCCCTTGATGAATATGCCGTCCTCCGGAATATCCGGTTCAAGCCCCAGCGAATCGCCGTCGGCGACTGCCTCCAGCGAGATGGAGCGGTAATCCGCCGCGTTGACCGTACCGCGCAGGCTCGTCGCGTTCAGCCAGAGCAGCGCATCCAGCAGCACCGCCAGCGCAACAAAAAACGAACCTCCCGCTACGGCGATGCTCCTGCGCACCGGCGCGGGAATCCTCCCTGCCATCAGCTGTCCCACCTTTCCAGAAGCGTTTTTGCCAACTCGCCGCTTCCTTCGATTTTTCGCGCAAAGCAGCAGCCGGATGCGTCGATTCGCTCCAAATCTCCGCCATTCAGCACGGCGGGAAGCCCGCGTTCCGGTTCATCCCAGATGGAAAAATGCAGCTGCCTGTTGACAATCCGCGCTTCAAACGGCGTTTCGTTAAACACGTTTTGGAAGAAAAATTCCTCGGGAATATACGTCGTCCGCAGCTGCCGCAGGAAGCGTCGGGCATTTTTATCCTTCAGCACAAACTCCGCGGCATCGCGCGGCAGACTGACATAGAGCAGCCCCTTATACGGCACAGAGAGCTTTCTTCTGACATGCAGCATATCCTGCCAGCGGTCGATGCGCCCGACCCAGTTCTGCACCCAATCGGAGGCATCACGGTAATTGAGCAGGTGCATGAAGTGATAATGCTCATAGCGATGGGCAAGTTCGGGGTGATCCGCCGTCCTCGTGTGCTGGATGAACAGGCGCGTTTCCCCGTCAAAGCGGTTTTCCATCTCTTTTCCGGAAAGGGTCGGATAATCCTGTGCGCTCATCAGGTGCAGATACGTCGTCCGCTCATCCTCCAGCGCCATCCGGCACAGGTCGAGCATGGCATACAGATGCTCGATGCTGCCCCAGTTGACCTTGCGCTTGCGGATTGCGCGGACATTGGGCATCGCGTTCAGCTCGTCGATCTGCGCCGCAGTAATCGTTCCGCGCCGATCTGCGTGAACAAAGCAAAGCCCATGGCGGCTCAGCGCCGCCGTCAGCTCCTTCAGCGAATCAAAATCCTTATACGCGGTAATCAAAAACGCCTGCATCCTGTATTCCTTTCTGCCAAGGATGGAACGCCTGGGGCTTCGCTTCCTCAACGCATCGTCAGAAGGCTGCGGTTTCCCGTCCGCAAGCCCCTCGTTCCCCTATACGCTAAAAGGGACTGTCAAGATTAAACCGAACATTTCAAGAAGCAAATATCTAAGCATTTTCGGATATGGGGCTTTGCCCCATCGCCCCACCAAAGGGCTTTCCGCTCGCCCTTTGGAAACCTTCGGGCGCAAATACTT
>URJN01000272.1 GCA_900548125.1 uncultured Eubacteriales bacterium | reverse complement strand
CCTGATTGACCTGCGCTGCGGCAACCGTTTTGCTGACAGCAATGATTTCCGGCGCACGCCCCCAGCGTTCCAGAGCCGCTTTTTCAAGCCTTGCACGGATTGCTTGAACTCGTTTGTTCAATTCTTCATCCATCGTAAGCCCTCCTTTTAAAAGAGCAACAGCGTTTTGCCATCAGTCAGCGGCGAGCCCTCTAATGTCGGACGAACAAACGCTGTATCCGCATCCGGATAAGAAATCACAGTTACGCCGACAAAAGTCTGAACGCCGCCGTCAGCAACGACAACGCCTATGGCGTCGTCCATCGTATACAGGGCGTTAATCGGCACACTAAAACCAGTCACGAAATCGCCGACCGATGCACCGCATGTACGGATATTCAGCACAGGTTCCACACTCTGTGAAATATGCATGCGAAGCAGCAAGTCGTTTCCGATTCGCGTAAAGGATACGACTTCCGCAGGAATCACATAGTTATCGAATCCGGTCAGCTGCATCTGATAGATTTCGCCGACGACAGGATTCCATTCGCGATCCTGACAGAGGAATAGCGCATACCATTCTTCTTCGCTGACAGTTCGGAATATAGGGTCGCTTCCTCTGGAAACGGTGGATTGCTCCGGTGCGACGCCGCGAATGACCGCCCGCACATCGCTGGGTGTAAGGGTTCCGAATGTGCTGGAATTCACCGTATTCTCATAACCATCTGTGTAGAAACTAACGATACAGTCTTCCGACGCCGTATACGTTGTTGTCCAGCTTTCTATTTTCTTCAGCTGATCGTTTTCTACTTTGTAAAGTCCAGACAGAGTTTGATCATCCGGATACTTTTGCTTTAAATAGTTCTTGCGGACAGTCAGTGCGCTTGTCAGCTGCTTTTCCAAGTTGCTCAGGCTGCCGACGCCGCGTCCCTGAACCAGCGTCCTGACCTGCTGGGCAAGACCGGCAATCTCGTCATTCTCACTGTCCAAAGCAGCATCCACATAAGAACTGAACACCGTTTTGACATGATACATCTGTATCTTCTGACGACACTCCTGTAGGTTTTTAGTTTCCGTCTGGTTATATCCCGATGAATAAACCTTACAGATAACACCGGAGCGGCTGACATGGCTTCCTTCTGCCGCAACAAAATCAATGCTGGTCTTATTTTCTGTTTCGTACAGCTTCTCGTTTCGCGCAATAACAACTGTTCCGGAATATGAGTTGCCCATCGTTCTCGCAACCGCGCGCGCGGTTGTTGCTTTAGAACGAAATGCGCCGCGAATCTGCCATGCCGCAAGAGCAGCAACGGCAACCGCCAGAACAATCAGCGTTAACCGAACGACCCACGGATTACGCTGATTCTTTTTCTTTTTTCTCTTCTTGGTGCTCATGCCGTGAAACACTCGCCCCTTTTCAATCTTCGGTCTGCGCTGTCGGCGTATTTTCCATCATCCAAATTGCACATTTCTGACCGCTCAGCGTAACTGCATAGCGAGCCAGCACACGAACTCCCTGCGTTTTACGCAAGGTGCTTTCCGCATGAGAAAGTGCCGCAATCACGATAATACGTCCTTCCGGTTCGAGAATACGCCGTGCCTCAAACAGCGCGTTGCGCAAATCGCTTTCCGTGCGTTCCGTCTTTTCTGCCTTGACCGGAAGATACAGCAGTACCGCGCTCTGACTGGAATCCGCCAAATCCGTATATCCGCTGGAGCCCTCATACGCTCTGACACCGCTGATTTTCCCTTCAATCAGCTTCGCCGTTGAACGATTCGGGCAAACGCACGTCAGTGTACGCACTCCGGCTGCCCTGACTGCCATCGGCAGGGAGGTTTCCGTGCAGCCCAGTATGGTTGCATTCTTTGCACCGCAGCGAGCAAGGAATGCGGCAACCGTGCACACATCCGAGCGAAGCTGTCCGTCCTGCTTTTGCGTGCGCTTACCCATTCTCCAGAGGAAATACGCTGCTTCCGGACGGCAAAGCACCCACAACTCGACCTCCGGACGTTCGCGGTAGGTGCGCATACCCGTCTGCTCGCAGATTGCCTTTTCCAGCATATCGACATAGCGCATATTGGCACTGACCAGCTGATCATCCTGGGCAGTGACGATTCGGAACTTCTTCCCCTGCGTTTCCTCATACGGAAAGCGGTCAAGCCATCCGCCGGTAGCCAGCAGGCGGCGAACCGCGTCGTTGACGTTTGCCATCGGCTTCATCTGAAACAGCACCTGAAATGTCTGATGCATATACGGAAGAGAAGGCTCCCGCACACTGCGATACAGTGCCGCGCCGTTGAGCATGCGCTCGACAGCGACACCGCCCTCTTTATGAAGCATCAGCTCAATCGGCTTCTCAAGTCCTTGAATAAACGTGGAAAAATACAGTTTTTTCATGAATACTCCTCAATATAAACGGTTCGTCCCGCTCTGCGCCAAGTGTTTATCGGCGCAGCAAGTTCTTTTGAAATTCGAATATCATTCTATAATACGCATCGCCGTAATTATACATACAGCCTTCGCAAATCATCTGCGTCAGACACTGGGATGAACACCAACGAACAGCGCTGACTTCCTCTTTCTGTAAAACAAACGCGCTTTCAGGGATATTGAGCTTCAGCGCATATACATAACAAAACGAATTTGACCGCCGCAGCCGCGCGACAAACTTCATTTCATCTTCTTTGGCGGCGTATCCCAGTTCTTCGCGCAGTTCACGCCGTGCAGCCTCCAGCGGCTCTTCGCCGCTGACTGCCGAACCGCCTGTCACCGCCCAAATGCCGGGCTTCCACTGCACTGTAGAGGAACGGCGTTGAATCAGGAATTCTCCCTTATCGTTAATCGGCCAGATATGAACGCCGATATGATACAGACCCGACGGTATATTCTCACCGCGGGTCATCGTCTTGCCGGTCTTCTCTCCGCGCGAATCATACAGATCCCAAATCTCAGCCATTGTTTTTCCTCAAGCGATCCGAGATCACGTCAGCCAGTTCCCGCGTTGTTTGCTCTATTTCTTCATGACTTGCATCAAAAACAATATCCGCTTCCGCTTCATACAGTGGAATGCGCTCGTCGTACAAACCGCGAAGCGTTTGACCCTCACGAAGCGTAACTCCGCGGGTCGCCAGATTGGAAAGCCGTTTTTCGATTTCTTTATAGGGAAGTTGGATATAGACAATCAGACCGTTATTATGAAGATGCCGCATTGCCTTTTTTCCATATACGACGCTGCCGCCGGTTGCGATGACCGTATGATCGCATTCAATTCCGCAAACACACGCCTCTTCCATATTTAAAAAGGCGTCAATGCCAATCTCGTTGATCATTTCCTGTAATTTTCTGC
>URJN01000271.1 GCA_900548125.1 uncultured Eubacteriales bacterium | reverse complement strand
GGCGCTTCTGGTTCGGATTCGGTTTCATCTGCTGCACCAAGCAAAGAACCTAGCAATTGCTAGGTTCTTTTATTTTTTCCTTATGCCGCAAGGAAAAAATATATCGTTTTGTTTACACGATGTAAGCGGTTTTTTACACCGATTATGCCGCAGATTATGCCGTGGAATCCTGCTGTGCGAAATTTCTTCGCCAAAAAGCAGGCATAGCCTGCCTTCATCTCCGCCGAAGTCTGCAAAGCATTCAAGTTTTGCTTTATGGGCGATTTCGCGCAATCCCCCATAAAGCAAAAAAGCAAGGGGCATAACTGCCCGATGCTTTCTGCCATCCTGCTTTTTGCTTTGCTCTGATTTGGCTCTACTAAAGTTACATCACAGCGCACTGTCCCACGTGACGATCTTCGGCACGGAATACGTTTGATCATCTCCGGTTGTGAAGATCATCAATTCGCCGCTCTGCGCATCGACAAGCACTTCCTCCGCGTAAAACTCCTCCCATACCGCATACTCATAGCCCCATTTTGCGTTCAGCTGCCGCTCGCGTTCCCAGTGTGCCTGATTCTCCTTGGTGATGTACTGCATGCTGATGACCCAGCGCGGAACTGCCCATGCGTAATCGGTCATCTCCGGATTGGAATACAGCACATAGCCCAGCCGAACGGAATACACATGCCGGACATTGCCCGCCTCGATCTCCTTGCGGATGCCTGCCAATACGTCCTCCAGTGGCGCAAGCGGAATATCGGCGATTTCCACCGAGCGCACACGAGCCAGCGAGCTGCATGTCCGATAATCCGTTTCATCGACAAAGCGCGAATAGTTCCCGCCGCCATCCAAAACCGAAGCGATGCCCGTGCCGTATTTTTTCATCAGTTTTTCCATCTTGCGGTTGGTTTCCTTCGTTGAAGGATACATGATCGAATAACCATGACCGATGCCGATGATACCGCCCATGAGCGGTACGCCGTTGACCATCTGCTCCGCTCGGATGGTATAGTGACCGGTATTCCTGTATTCCTTGCCCTTTCCCGTTTGATTCGTCAGAATCGAGCCGTAAACCTCAATCGTCTTGGGCTGAAGGATGAAATCATCCTCCGGAAAACACATGTCGATGTCCTCTTTCCAAAGGCGCATCGCCTCGCTGACCGTCAGGTCGCTGCCGCGCAGACTCGGCTGATTGGCGTCAATCTCCCACGGGAAATGATACGTCGTCGGTTTTGCACGCGGAACCATTCCTTCTCCCTGACTGAAGCGATACGCGCCATGCTGAAGCCACAGCGTATCGACCGCGTCATAGCCCACGATTTGGGTCTTTTTCTGGTTGACATAGTCGTTTTCGTATCCGAGGAAAAACTCGCTGCTCTTTCCGCCCAACTCCACCTCGTCGTATTCGATGCTGTCCTGGCTTCCGCCCTTCCTGCCTTGGATGATGTGGTGATACAGCTCCTCGCTGATTTTTGCACCCTCCATCGTCAGCACGGGCATCGTTTCCACATTCGGCACGATGATCGGCGCATCCACCGTCACCTGACCGTTCGGCGCATCAAAGCTCTCCTGCCATACGCCGCCCATCGCCTGCGCCTGTTCATAAAGCTCGGTCACCGATACATAATCCTGCGCCGACGCGCCCAAGCAGACCAGCACGAGCAGCACGCCCATCAGCATTCCCAGTGTTTTCTTCATCGTCGTACTCCCTTCCGTCAGTTCAAGTGAATGGCTTCCTCTGCATAGCGGGGATCAACGGGCATGAGGACAAGGTCGCCCATCGCATCCGGCAAATCAAAGCGGAGGTGTATCACGTGCTTCTGCCCGTCGTATTCCATCCATTCGTTGATATTGGGATACTCCACGCCGTCCGCAAGGAGCGTATAGCCTTCGGGAACGTAGTCCTTTGGCGCGTCGATGCTGACCTCGCCGGAGAGATCCACGTCGGATACGACCAGCGTTGCCTGCGCCGCATAGCCGTCCGCCGTGCCTTCGCCCCTGAGCGTCCGCGTTTGTCCGGTCACCGGCACGCTGACCGGCACTCGAAGCATCGCCTCACGATTCATCAGGGCCGCCTCGTAGAATCCGCTTTCATTCTGGGCGTAGACCGTATCGCAGGTGATGACCGTCAGCAAGAACTCGACCGTGTCGCCCGCCTGATATCCTTCCGGCAGCTCCACCTCGCAGTAGGCGCGAATCGTCTGCTCGTCCGCGTCCTCGCTGCCGCTGTCCACCGGAGTCAGATTCGTTCCGTCCTTCAATTCCACGCCGTCGCCGACGTACGCGCTTCGCTTGACCACATAGCCGCTCTTGCAGTCCCTAAGCCACTGAGCCACCTTTTCATTTAAGGCATCGTCCAGCCCCAGATCAAACCCATCTTCAAACCGCTCGTCCGGATACGCGGCATCCCAGCTTGCAAATCCGGTCGCCTCGCCTTCGCCCATAAGCAGCCGCTCCCCGTTGATTCGAAGCGTATAGGCATAATAGAGCTTTCTGCCGTCGCAATACGCCTGCTCCATCGTCAAGTCGTATGTGCGCCCGATTTGCGCATCCAGCAGCGCATCCCGAACGGTTTCAGGCTTTTCATGCTTTGTGCCACCCACCGTAAGATGTTCCGTTTTGCCGACCTTGACCGCGGCATTCTCCAACCGCTCCAGCCGCGCATAGCTCGTTTCATCTTCCCTGCCCGTGCGCAGCTGACCGAACAGCCCCAATCCGGCGGCGACTGCCATGCTGCCCAGCGCGAGCACCATCATGACAGCAAACACAAGCGTCGCGGGCACATGCCGCCTTGCGCTTTTTTCTCCCTCAATTCTGCTCATGATTGCAGATTCGAGCGATGCGCATGAATGAAGATCAGAGAATTCCGTGTCAATTTCTCTTCGGATGATTTTTTTCATTTCCTCATCACGCATGAAGCTCGTTCCCTCCTTCCAGCAAAGCCCGAAGTGCTTCCCGCGCCTTATCCAGCCGCCTGTGGACGGTGGTCACCGATACGCCCAGCACCTCGGCAATCTCGCTTTGGCTCATATCCTCATAGTAATACAGCAAAACAACCTCCCTAAGCTTCTTCGGCATGCGCATGATCTGATCGACCACCTCGGATTTAACCTTCATCTCCTGCGGAATCTTTACGTCATCCAGATTCACCATGCGCCCCAGGTTTCTGAACCATGCGGTTCGCTGTATGTCCCTGCATACATTGATGGCAATGCGAATCAGCCACGTCTTTTCGCAGCTCTCGCCGCGAAACCGATTCAGGCTTCGATATCGTCCGCGACGTTCACAACTCGCACTACAGCCGCATGTGCCCGATCGAGACCCCCGAAGGCCCCAACATCGGCCTGA
>URJN01000270.1 GCA_900548125.1 uncultured Eubacteriales bacterium | reverse complement strand
GGCGATGCGCCAAACGGGCGCCGTAAACGCTCGGAAAGCCCTTTGGTGGGGCGATGGGGCAAAGCCCCATATCCACAGTTTGAAAGTTCTGCGATTCTCTAGGCGTCAAACGACGGGCTGAGCGTTTTATCGGATACGGCGGGTTTTATGGATCTCCTATGCACAAAAAATGAGGTATTCTCACACAATCGAGCGGTTTTGTGGGATAGGCAAACGAAGCGGAATCGGGTATAATCAGGCTAACGAAGTAAAGGCTTCACGCCTTGCCAATACACGCGAAGGAGTGGATCGAGATGGGGTACAGACTGTTCAGCGACATGACGGCGGATGTCAGTGATGAACTGATGGCGGGCATGCCGACGGTTGAATTTGTGCCGATGCAGGTCGAGTTGGGCGAGGAAAACTACACCTACGGGCCGGAAGGCGACCTGACGGTGGAGTATTTTTACGCTGAGCAGCGCGGGGGTAAGTTCGCCTGCACCTCGCAAATCAACCCGATGGTCTATAGGGAGTGCTTTGAGAAGGCGTTGAAGGCGGGCGAGGACGTTCTGTATCTATGCTTTTCGTCCGGCATGTCCGGCACGCTGCAATCCGCGAGACTCTGTGCGCAGGAGCTGCGGGAGGACTATCCCGATCGCAAGGTGGTCGTCGTCGATACGCTTTGCGCGTCGGTCGGCGAGGCGATGCTTGTGCGCGAAGCCGCCCGCATGCAGCAGGAGGGCTTGAGCATCGACGAGCTGGCGGCATGGGTCGAGGAAAACCGGCTGAAAATCTGCCACTGGTTCACGGTGGATACCTTTGAGCATCTGAGGCACGGCGGGCGCGTTTCCGCTGCTGCGGCGGCTGTCGGTACGATGCTGCAAATCAAGCCGATGCTCCATGTGGACGAGGAGGGCAAGCTGCGCGTCACCGAGAAGCCGCGCGGACGCAAGCAGGCGATTCGCACGCAGGTTGCGCACATGAAGGCGGGCTGGATGCCGGAGATGGGCAAGTTGGTCGTCGTCGGGCATGGCGACTGCCCGGAGGACGGCGAGCAGCTCAAGCAGGCTGTGCTGAAGGAGCTTCCGGATGCGGATATCCGCATGGCGTACATCGGTCCGGTCATCGGGGCGCACACGGGTCCCGGCATGCTGGCACTCATCTACTGGGGAACAAACCGATAAATCTCAATAGACTTGGCAGAAAATCTTGACAATTGGAGCATGGAGCGATATAATACCCTTTAGGTATGCACTCGTAGCTCAGTTGGATAGAGCGTCAGACTCCGACTCTGAAGGCCACAGGTTCGACTCCTGCCGGGTGCACCAAGAAAAAAGCCTTGATTTCATTTGAGAAATCGAGGCTCTTTTTTTATGCTTTTGAAATGGTTATAGGGGGCTTTGGGGACTATTCTGGGGACTACTGCCCCAATTTTACAAAAAAAAACCGCCGAATGACGGCGGCGGATCACGCTTTTCGGGCTTCCTCCAGCGCACGGGAAATCGCGTTGGTGGCGCGGCTGTTGGAGTCAATCAGGGCGTGGGCGTAGATGTCAAGGGTGGTGCTGGTCTGCGAATGTCCGAGGCGGGCGGCAACGTCGCGGATGGGCAAGCCTTCGGCAATCATCAGGCTGGCGGCGGTGTGGCGCAAGCCGTAGAGCGTCAGCGGCGGCAGGTCGTACCGCTTCACCAGCTTCCTGAAGACATGCGTCGGCGTGGAGATGTTCACCCGGTGCCCGTCGTCCGTGGTGAATACCGCGTCCGGCTCAGCCCAATTCCGACCGAACGGCAGGCGATAGGCAAGCAGGGCGCGGCGATGGTCGTTGACGATCTGCATCACATCGGGCGGCAGAAGGATATCGCGGACGCTTGACTTCGTCTTCGGGCGGTCTGTGCGAACGGTTCCCTCTCCCTTGACGTATTCGGCGGAAGCGCGAATGTGGATCGTGCTTTTCTCCAGGTCGATATCCTGCCAATTCAGCGCGATCAATTCTCCTGGGCGTGCGCCCGTGTACAGGGACAGATAGAAAAAGCATTTCCACTGGACATCTTCAAGCCCGTCCAGCACATCCAGCAGCCGCGCCGCGTCAGACGGATTCAGCCACTTCGTTTCCGGCGTATCCTTGCGCGGCGGCTCGACCTGTGAGCAGGGATTGACGGCGATATACCCCGCACGGACGGCATAGCCCATCACGGCAGACAGCGCGGTGTGATACTGGTGCTGAACCGTGCCGGACAGCCTGCCCGTTTCTGAACGGTTTGAACGCGCCGGGGCTTTGGCAAGCGCGGCATAGAAGCGGGAGACCGTGCGGCGGTCGATATCCTGAACCGCCATATCGCCGAGCATGGGCAGGATACGCGATTCAAACAGGTTGGTGTAAAAGCGGATGCTGGAGGCTTTCAGCCCCGCCCGCTGCTTCTCTTCGACGAACTCCGCGAAAACCTGCCTCAGCGGCGCACGGTTGCCCGTCAGCAGCAGCTTTCGCCGGAAGTCTGCCTCCAGCAGAGCGGCTTGCTTCTCTGCTTCTCTGCGCTGTACGGCGGACGTGTGCATCGGGTCAACGTGGATCGTCCGCTGGAAGCGAATCTTCTTGCCGTCCGGGGCGTATCCGTCGGAGATCGTCAGCCGCCAAGAGCCGTTGCCGCGATTTTCGAGAGAAGACATGAAAGCACCTCCTGTTACTTGAGAGCTGGTGGAATAGGTGTGCTGACTGCTGTTAAATAAGGCGTTTTATTCTTTGATGATTCTCCAGTTTCCAATTTGATACCATCCATCGCTTTCAAATTGTTTTTATACCAATCATCACATACACTTTGGGGTAATTGTTTCGTTCGCACCAGCTGTTTCAATCGCATATATACATCAAAAAATTCAGTTATACGCGTATCTTTCAATATAAAACTAACATCCATTTCTCTGGGATGTTCAACCCGTGTTTCCATCTTCCATGTTTTTCCGATAGCCTGAAGCATGATTCGGCTGGAGTGTTCATCCATTCTTTCTGTTCCGCATCCTCCACTCGTATAAGCGATCAATGCAAACAATGTCCTGATAATATCTCCGTAGGTAAAAAAACGATTATCTTGCACTTTTGCGTTTTTTTCACCGCTACACAGATAATCCAGCGACACGCCGTAATACTGAGCCAGTTTCTTGGCATAGCCGAGGGACGGCTCTTTTTGTCCCTTCTCATAATTGGACAGCGCGGCGGCGGTAATCCCTACCTGCTCCGCCAATTCGCGCAGCGTCAGCCCTTTTTCCCTTCTCAATGCGGATAAACGATCGGAAAGCTCCATCGAATCCCTCCTTCTTATATCGACATTATAGCGAATTACTCCTGCCACGTCAACAACGACGAAAATAATTT
>URJN01000269.1 GCA_900548125.1 uncultured Eubacteriales bacterium | reverse complement strand
GTGCAAGCGAACATTGGAGGCAGGGAATCGAAGCTGAACTGAAAAAACGACCGGTTTCCAAATTGGTGTTGGATTTTTCGGATGTACATTTTATGGACAGCTCCGGCGTTGGGATGATTATCGGACGGTATAAAACCGTGAAGGCACTTGGCGGACAAGTATATGCGCAGGGATTGAATCCGCCAATCAGTCGGCTGTTCCGGCTTGCGGGTCTGCATCGAATCATTACAATCCAATCGGGAGGTCAAGAAACGTATGAATAACCAAATGGAGCTTTCTTTTTCGGCAGCTGCACAAAACGAAGCCTTTGCCCGTATGGTCATCAGCGCATTTCTTGTGCAGGTCAATCCGACGCTGAGCGTCGTTTCGGAAATACGAACTGCCGTCAGCGAAGCGGTTACGAATTCAATCGTGCATGCATATAGCGGCGATGAGGGAAAGGTGGTTATGCGGGCGCGGCTGGATGATACATATGTTTATATAGAGATAGAAGATTACGGCAAGGGAATCGGAGATATCCATCAGGCGATGCAGCCCTTTTTTACGACACAGCCGGAGCAGGAACGCACGGGCATGGGGTTTGCGTTGATGCAGTCGTTTATGGATGAAGTGCATGTCAGCTCGGCGGTCGGGAGCGGAACGCTGGTTTGTATGAAAAAAAGACTGAATGAATGCGATGATGATATATGATGCAGAGGGATGGCGGAGCGTTTGACAGGAAGCTGTTTGAACAGGCAAAAAAAGGAAATCCGCATGCGACGGAGCAGTTTCTTTCGCCGTATATGCCGCTGGTTCGTTCGCTGTCCAAACGTTTTTATTGTTCTGCATTATCTGCACAGGATCTTTGTCAGGCGGGATATCTGGGGCTGATTCATGCGATTCGTCGCTATAACCCTGAAATGCAGGCAGAATTTCCAACCTATGCGGTTCCGTGGATTCTGGGTGAAATGAAAAAAGCACTGCGCAATGCCGTGGATTCGACGGGCGCAGTTCGGCGCAGCAGGAAAATCATGCGCGATGTTCACGCACTTAGCGTTGAATTGGGACGCGAACCGCGTATGAGGGAGATTGCGGAATACTGTAATGTATCCGCTGCTGAAATCATGCACATTCTGGAATCAGCCAGCCTTCCGGTATCTCTGGATGGTTCGAGCGAAGCGGATGAACGTTCGCTCATGGATACCCTGTCGGGCGGCAGCGGAACCGATTTAGATACGCTGGATATTCGGATGGCCCTTTCGAGCTTGCCGGAAAAGGAACGGCAAGTGATTATTCTCCGTTACTATCGGGATTATACACAGAAGGAAACTGCGGCAATTCTGAAATGCAGTCAGGCGCAAGCCAGCCGAATCGAGCGGCGTGCCCTCGATTGTCTCAGGCAGGCACTTAACTAAAGGTTTTTCAGAATCAGTGCCATCAGGCAGACGGACAGAACCGAACGCAGGAGGGCAAGAAACATCAGATGAGGGAGCTTTATGCCGCAATCTTTTAAAAACATAGCATTTTGAGCAAGAATAGAAAAACCGCTGAAGCCGGTCGCTGCGGCAAGCAGCAGCCCTTGAGCGCGTGTCGAAAGCGGAAGGGTACTCAACGCATGGACGCCGCCTGCAATTTCGAGTATACCGTGGAAACAGACTCGTATCACATCGGGCATCCATGCCAGCGATGCTGAAAGACATGCCGCAATAACGCTGAAGAAAACAATACAGCCGCCTACATTTAAAACGGCAAAAACGCTTTGAACGATGGGGGAGGTGTCCGAATCGTAAGACGCATCAAGAGAAGATGCAGCGGATTCTGCGGATGGAACGAAAAGCAGGACGACAAAAAAAGCAAGCAGCGCACCTCCAAAGTGTGAAAGCAGAAGCGATTGGCATAGGTTCATGTCTATGTTCCAACGGCGCATCGTGCCCAAAAAGAACATGGGGCTGGTGGTTCCGGTCAAGGCGCATAGGGCATAAAGCCGCCGCCGAGAGAAACCTCCTTGCTGAGCATACGAAGATATCGCTGCCGCACCGGATGGCGAACCGCCCAGAAGCCCCAGAACGGCAATGACGGGAAACGCGGGGAGGCTTTTTCGCCTGAGCCTGTCGGCAATCAGCCTGCATAAAACCATATAAGGAAATAAGCTGGGCACCACGTCCAGCCCCCATATGCCAAGCGCACTGCGGGCAGCGGAAGAAGAAATATCCGGCATGAGTAAAATGAGAATCAGAATCGCCAGCCACAGCATCAATTTCAACACATTATCACCTCTTGCCCACTGTATGCCGCAGGCGTGAATATCTAGCCTCAAAAATGAACATTCCCGATAAATGAGAGAAAAAAGTCAGCTTCACCTGTTGCCTTTCGGGTGATTGACGTGCTATAATAAACGATGTAGCGAAATTAACCGGGAGGTTTTATTTTATGTCTGGTCATTCTAAATGGGCGAATATTAAGCATAAAAAGGGCAAGGCTGACGCAGAGCGCGGAAAAGTCTTTACAAAAATCGGTCGTGAGATTGCGATTGCCGTCCGTGACGGCGGAAGCGATCCCGCCATCAACGGCAAGCTCCGCGACGTTATCGCTAAGGCGAAGGCGAGCAATATGCCGAACGAGAACATCAAGCGTTCTATTGCGAAGGCTGCCGGCGAGCTGGGAAATGTCAACTACGAAGAAATTCAGTACGAAGGCTATGCGCCGGGCGGCGTTGCGGTCATCGTGTCTACGGTCACGGATAACCGCAATCGTACCGCATCGGATATTCGCCACATCTTTGATAAGAATGGCGGCTCTCTGGGCACGAACGGCTGCGTTTCCTATATGTTCGATAATGTCGGTATGATTGTCATCGAGCGCAAGCCCGGCATGGACGAGGACGAGGTCATGATGGCGGCACTGGATGCCGGCGCGACCGATGTGGAAGCGCTGGAGGATAGCTTTGAAATCACGACTACGGTTTCTGATTTCTCTGCCGTTCGTGACAATCTCGAAAAAGCGGGCTATTCTTTCCTCAGCGCTGAACTGACGATGATTCCGCAGACGACGAATGAGATTACGGATCCGGAGACGGTCGAAAAGATTCAGAAGATGCTGGAAATGCTTGACGATCTCGACGACGTTCAGGATGTTTATCACAATGGCGACCTGCCGGAAGAGGAAGAAGAGGACGATTAATCCTTTTTCCGTCATATCCATGCTGCCGACATGCTTTCACGGCGATTGCAGAAAGCGTGTCGGCTTTTTCTTGACATATAGGAAATTGCGCAAAATCGCTCGTGCAGGCAAGGCTTTTGTGCTTTTTACAAAGCTTCGGTGGAAGTGAAGGCTGGACAGCTCGCTTTTTTGAAAACAGTGCTGTACCTT
>URJN01000268.1 GCA_900548125.1 uncultured Eubacteriales bacterium | reverse complement strand
GATTGAGGTTTTGAAGGAAGTTCGCAAACGAGATCGGGACGCTTGTTTTTACTGGATTGGCAGCGGAGAGGCGGCATATACGGAGCAAGTCCGCGCGAGGATTGCCGAAGCCGGACTGGAGCACGCGATTGTTTGGGTGAATGCTCTGCCGCAGAATCAGATGAAGGGCGTTTATGACCAGGCGGATTTCTTTCTCTTGCCAACGGAATACGAAATCTTTGGCATGGTGATGCTGGAAGCCATGTTCTTTGGGAAACTCGTCCTTACAACGAAAAACGGCGGGTCGGATATGCTGATTCGAAGCGGAGAAAACGGCGTTGTGCTTTCTAAAGAGGACGCGGGGCGATGGGCAGAGGCGATGCTGGAGATTGCCGCAGATTCGAACAAACGCGAGCGGATGCAGCAAAATGCACATCAGACGGTGAGCGGCACCTATACATGGGATGCGTTGGCGGAACGGTTTTTGCAGGTATATCGAAAGGTTTCAACATAAGGGGCGGTTGCGTAAGATGAAGATTTTAATGGTCAATAAATTCCTTTACCCCAACGGCGGTTCGGAAACCTATATTTTTGAGCTGGGCAGACAGCTTCAGGCGATGGGGCACGAGGTGCAGTATTTCGGCATGGAGCATGAGGGACGCTGTGTGGGCAACCGCGTGAACGCCTATACGAGCGACATGGATTTTCACGGCGGAAGCAAGCTCGCCAAGCTGACCTATCCGCTCAAGACCATTTATTCCGGCGAAGCGCGCCGAAAGATTCGGCTGGTGCTGGATGACTTTCAGCCGGATGCGGTGCATCTGAACAACTTCAATTACCAGCTTACGCCGTCCATCCTGCTGGAAATTGACAAATGGCGCAGAGAGAGCGGGCATGCCTGTCGGATTCTCTATACGGCGCATGACTATCAGCTGGTCTGTCCGAATCACTTGTTCTACCAAAATGGGCAGACCTGCGAAGCATGCGCCGGCGGACATTTTACGCATTGCATCTCTAAGAGGTGCATCCACGGTTCGATGGCGAAATCCGTCGTCGGCTGTGCGGAAGCCCTGTTCTGGCATGCAAAAAAGACCTATAAGCTCATCGATACGATTATATGCTGCTCGGCATTTATGAAAAAGAAGCTGGATACCGACGCCGTGCTTGCGGGCAAGACGGTGGTTATGCACAACTTCATTGCGCATATCGAGCGGCTTAAAGCTGTGAATAAGGAAAACTATGTGCTGTATTTCGGACGCTTCTCGAAGGAAAAGGGCGTGGAAACGCTGATGGAAGCGGCGCGTCGGCTGAACGATATTCCGTTTGTGTTTGCGGGAAGCGGAGAACTGGCAGAAAAGCTGAATACGATTCCCAACGCGCGGTATATCGGTTTTAAAAGCGGCGCAGAGCTTGGACGATGGATTGAGCAGGCGGATATCAGCGTCTGCCCGTCTGAATGCTATGACAATTGTCCGTTTTCCGTGATGGAGTCCATTGCGCATGGCACACCGGTCATCGGCGCGTCCATCGGCGGGATTCCCGAGCTGATTGAGGACGGAAAAAACGGGCTGCTTTTTGAAAGTGGAAATGCGGATGATCTGTGCGCCAAGATTCGCATGCTCTGGGATGATAAGGCAAGGCTGAAAGCCTGTACGGAAGGATGCAGGGCAGAGGCGTTCGATACAGTTGAAGAATACGCTCAAAAACTGATGACGTACTACAGAAAATAAGGAAAAAGGAGAAAATCTACATGGCAGAAAAGAAGCTGAACGGTACAGTGATCGTCACCTATCGCTGCAACGCACGCTGCACGATGTGCAACCGATATAAAGCCCCCTCCAAGCCGGAGGAGGAAATCAGTCTGGAAACCATCAGAAAGCTGCCGCCGATGTATTTTACCAATATCACGGGCGGCGAACCGTTTATCCGTGCAGACCTCAAGGATATCGTGCGTGAGCTGAAAACCAAATCAGACCGAATCGTCATTTCCACCAACGGCTTTTTCACCGATAGAATCCTCGACCTGTGCCGCGAGTTTCCGGATGTCGGCATCCGAATCTCCATCGAGGGACTGGAGCAGACGAACAACGAAATCCGCGGCTTGCAGGATGGCTATAACCGCGGCTACAATACGCTGAAAAAACTGCGCGAGATGGGCATGAAGGACGTCGGCTTTGGCATGACCGTTCAGGATAAGAACGCGCCTGACCTCGTGCCGCTCTACAAAATCTCCGAGGAGATGGGTATGGAGTTCGCGACGGCTTCGCTGCACAACAGCTTCTATTTTGTGGAAGCCAAAAACATCATCCATGATCGCCCGATGGTCGCAAAGAACTTCGAAAACCTCATCAATGAGCTGCTGGCAAGCCGTTCTCCGAAAAAATGGTTCCGCGCCTACTTCAACCACGGCTTAATCAATTATATCTACGGTCAAAAACGCCTGCTCCCGTGCGACATGAGCTTTGACACCTTCTTCATCGACCCGTATGGCGATGTGATGCCTTGCAACGGAACGAAGGATAAGGAAGTCATGGGCAACCTGAACACGCAGAGCTGGGATGAGCTTTGGCATAGCGCGCAGGCGGATGCCGTCCGCCGGAAGGTGCGCCAGTGCGACAGAAACTGCTGGATGATCGGCTCGGTTTCTCCGGCGATGCACAAGTATATTTGGAAGCCGGCGTGGTGGGTTATCCGTCATAAGCTGAAATTCTGGACGCGCGATAAATACAGCATGTACGAGAATAAAATTTGCCGCGATTACCGCGACGGAAAGGTGACCAAGGAGCAGCTGGATGCCTGCTCGACCTGCGACCTGCATTGCGAGGTCAACAACGGACTCAGCCAGGCGTCGCAGGATCAGCTCAAACACCGCACGGGCGAGGAAATTGTCAATGCGGATATTGAAGCGCAGACGAAAAATGGAAAATAATTAAACCAACGCCCCGTGGCGAGCGGAAAGCTCGGCGCGGGGCGTTGTCATTCGTATTCCACCAGACTTATCAAGCAAAGCAGAACACGGTTTAAGGCAGGGGCAATCTGCTTTTCGATGCGGGAAACAGGTCGATAAGCGTCCATGGAAAAAATCAAAAAAATTTGTCAAAACATATTGACAATGAACCAAGAAAGGATATAATAATGACATCGTTCGGGAACGGACGATGCGGCTGATGACCGCGAATACACGACCCGCAAAAAAGGTTCAGATATGCGACCTTACATGACTGGCTATGTTACCAGCGGTGCAAGGCTATTGATTGGAGGTCTGCATGATGAGCACTTATCTTCCTACTGTTTTCGGTGAAAACCTGATGGACGTTTTTGATGATTTCGACCGTAATCTTTTCCGTGGCTTCGGCAATGTCGATCATGCTTTGTAC
>URJN01000267.1 GCA_900548125.1 uncultured Eubacteriales bacterium | reverse complement strand
GTGCAGAATACCCTTAGCAGCAGCCTTATCGACGGCAGAAGAGGCGGAGCTCAGCATTTCGGCGGTCGCGGTCTTGTTAGCCGTGGCGGTATCAAACTTCTTGATCGCGGTCTTGGTAGCGGACTTGACCATCTTGTTGCGGAGGGTCTTGTGCTCAATAACGCTGACGCGCTTGATAGCAGATTTAATGTTCGGCAAAGGAATTCACCTCCTCGGGTGTAGTCAATAATCAGCGTTAGTTATTATAGCACGTTATGTTGCCAAATGCAAGCGTGTTTTTAAGTTTTTTTGCGCTTTCGCATGTAATGGGGTTTGACGCGAAGAATAAAGCGCGTCTGAGGCGGAAACAATAGGCGCAAAAGAGAAAGGAAGGCGCAAAAATATGAAAAACAGGCATACCCTGATTCCCTATACGCTTGAAACGGTCGCCAGACCGGGCTCGCGCGAAAGTCGGGTGCGCCGACCGCCGGAGGGCATCGCGATACGCCATGAAAGAGGTGGAACGGATGAAGAAGGATAAGCAGGCGTATGCCGAGCTGGTCAAAAAGCTGTCGCCGAAAAGCGATATGGCAAAAGGCGTCTGGCGTGCGTTTGCCGTGGGCGGTCTGATCTGCGTCATCGGGCAGGCCATCAACGACGTTTTTTCATATGGATTGAAATGGGGGACGCAGAGCGCGGCAACGGCGACGAGCATCTGTCTGGTGTTTCTATCCGCCCTGCTGACAGGCTTGGGCGTTTATGACCGAATCGGCAAATATGCCGGCGCGGGAAGTATCATTCCCATCACAGGCTTTGCGAATGCAACCGTTGCGCCTGCCATGGAGTTTCGCAGGGAAGGACTGGTGATGGGCATCGGCGCGAAAATCTTTACGCTCTCCGGTCCAGTGCTGGTTTACGGCATCGGAAGCTCGATACTCGTTGGGCTGATTGCGGCACTTGCGGGGGTGATTGGATGAGCAAGCGTCTGGGAGCGCAGACCGTTGTGCTTCCATCCAGACCGGGCATTCTTGCTTGGGCAAGCACAGCGGGTCAAAAGGAAAAGGAAGGACCCTATGGCGAAAAATTTGACAGCATCATTCCGGATGAACTGAACGGACAGCAGTCGTTTGAGGGCGCGGAGCGGGCAATGCTCGAGGAAACAATCGTCCGATGCGCACAGAAGGCAAACAAGGCGATGTGTGATGTGCAGATGCTGCTTTGCGGCGATTTGCTCAACCAAATCATCTCTGCGGGCTTTGCGGCGCGCAATCTGGGCATCCCGTTTTACGGGCTGTATGGAGCATGCTCCACAATGGCGGAGTCGCTGTCCGTCGGCGGAATGATTGCCGACGGCGGTTTTGCGGATGCGATGGTCTGCGCGACATGCAGCCATTTTTGCACGGCGGAAAGACAATACCGCGCCCCGCTGGAATTGGGCAACCAGCGAACGCCGACCGCGCAGTGGACGGTTACGGGAGCAGGGGCGGTTATGCTGGCAGGCGGAGAACAGGCGAAGCATGCAGGCGCGGTTTTGACGCATGCGACCTGCGGACGCGTGATTGATTTGGGCATCAGCGATGCGAACAATATGGGCGCGGCAATGGCGCCTGCGGGGTGCGATACCTTGGTAAACCATTTCCGTGATATGAATCGAGGATTTGACGATTATGATTTGGTCGTCACGGGCGATTTGGGGCATTTGGGACGCGACTTGCTGATCGAGCTGCTCAAGGAAAGAAAAATCACCGTTCGAGAGGACAAGCTCTTTGACTGCGGCTGTCATATTTTCGATGCGCGGCAGGATGCGCATTCGGGCGGCAGCGGATGCGGCTGTGCGGCGAGCATGCTTTGCGCACATCTGCTTCCGGAGGTGGCGTCGGGCAGATTGGAGCGTATTCTGTTCATGGCGACGGGTGCGCTGCTCAGCCCGACAACCACGATGCAGGGCGAGAGCATTCCCAGCGTGGCGCACGCGGTTGTGATTGAACACGAAGGGGGAAAGCGTAGATGAGCATGCTGCTGATGTATATCAAGGCGTTTGTCGTCGGCGGGATTCTTTGCGCAATCGGACAGGTGTTGATTCTAAAAACACAGCTGACGAGTGCGAGAATATTGGTCGGCTATGTAACGACAGGCGTGATTCTGGGTGCGCTGGGAATCTATAAGCCGCTTGTCGATTTCGCCGGAGCGGGCGCAACGGTGCCGCTGCTGGGCTTTGGCTATTCGCTGGCACGCGGCTCGCTGGAGGCGGTCAAGGAAATCGGCGTGCTGGGCGCGTTCACGGGCGGCATAACGGCGACTGCGGGCGGAATATCCGCGGCGATTTTCTTTGGCTATTTGGCGGCAGTCCTGTTTAAGCCCAAAATGAAGGCGTAAGCTGTTAAACAATTCAAAATAATCCATGTCCGGATGTGTCCTGCACGTTCGGGCATTTTTTGACTTGCAGCACGGAATGTCACGCAATTTTGTTGCGTTCTCAAACCGATTTGCGTTATAATAGCCTCATTCATGACTTGGCAGGGAGAAAGGCGGGGAATCGGATGCAGGAGGATTATTCGGAAGAGCTGTGCGCGCGGCTGTGCCTGCTGACGCATATGGCGTGGGATGATTCCCTGCCCAGACCGTTTACGCGGGCTGCTTTGCAGACGTTAGACGAAAACTGTGCGCTTGACGGACTCGTGCTGAGAGAGCCCGCATCCGTTCCGCAGAAAACGCTGCTTCGTGCGCGGCTGCTGCTGACCAGAACGACGGGGGTTTTTGAGCAGATTCAGCAATATGAGAAGCAGGGGTATTGCGGTCTGGTTCGCAGAAGCCCAAATTGGCCGGATGCGCTGCGCGTCCTTCGGAGAGATGAGCCGCATTTTCTCTTTGCCAAGGGAAATTTAAAGCTGCTGAAAACAGACTGCGTCGCCGTGGCGGGCAGTCGAATCATCACGAAAGATACGGTAGAAATGGCGGCGCGGCTGGGCAGGATGATGGCAAATGAGAAGCTGACCATGGTCTGCGGCGGAGCGAATGGCGTAGACACGGCGGCGCAGAACGCCATTTTGGATGCGGGCGGCAATCTCATCGTCGTTCCTGCCATGTCTGCGGAGAAGGTTGTTGGGCAAGAGAGGGAAAAGCGCGCGCTTGACGAAGGGCGTCTGCTGGTCTTATGCGATGCGCTTCCCGATTCGCCGTTTTCATCGCATAAGGCACTGGGGCGCAATCATACGATTTATGCGCTTGGCAGAGCTGCAATTGTGGTGGCATCCCGAAACGGCATGGGCGGCAGCTGGCATGGCGCGACAGATTGCTTGAAGGGCGGGTTTTCACCGGTCTTTGCGCCGGATGAGCCTTGGGCGGATTGCGACGGCAATCGTGCGCTCTACGATTACGGTGC
>URJN01000266.1 GCA_900548125.1 uncultured Eubacteriales bacterium | reverse complement strand
CTGGTCCATGACATAGCCCTGAAAGAGGTTTTTTGCTTCCTTGAGCTTTTGAGCGGCGGCGGCAAGCGTTTCATGATCCTCTGCGTTGACGTCGTCGCCAAGCTCCAGCTCCGAAATCGCAAAGGCGTCGCGCGGATTGTCGAACATCAGAATTTTACCCGCGTAGGTACTGTTCCAGAAGATTTCCCAGCCGGTGACGTCCTCTGCGTTGACATAGCGAGAATTATAGATGATACCGACGCAGCCCCAGGTATAGGGAACGGAGTAGAGGTTTTCCGGATCATAGGAGAGATTGCGGAAGGCTTCGTCCACATACTGAAAGTTCGGGATGTTCTCAAAATCCAGCGGCTCCAGCATATCCTCGGCAATGAGCTTTTCGATCATATAGTCCGAGGGAATGATAACGTCATAGGACGAGCCGCCGGTTTTGAGCTTGGTGTACATACTCTCGTTGCTGTCGAAGGTCATGTAGTTGACCTTGATGTTGGGATAGACCTTTTCAAACTCCGCAATGACGTCAATGCTGCCGTCGGTGCCGTCGGAGATATACTGCCCCCAGTTGTAGACGTTGATGGTGACCTGCTTTTCCGCGGCGGAGGCGGTCATGGTTAATACGCCTGCAAGCAGGCAGACGATGAGCAGAAGAGAAAGCATCTTTTTCATCCTGCACGCCTCCTGTTCAGACGGGAGTGCTGACGCTTGCTCTTGTCTCGCGCCTGTAAAAGGTTCATGACGGACATCATGATGAGAATCACAACGAACATCAGCGTAAAGAGCGCGTAAATCTTCGGCTGGATGGGCTTTTTGGTATAGTTGTAGATCTCCACCGGCAGGGTGACAAAGCTCGAACCAGTGACGAAGTAAGAAATGACGAAGTCATCCAGCGACATGGTGAAGGCCATCAGCGCGCCGGATACGATGCCGGGCATGATCTCGTGCAGCACAACCTTGAAGAAGGCCTGTATGGGCGTGCAGCCGAGGTCGAGTGCGGCTTCCGTCAGATCAGGATCCATCTGCGAGAGCTTTGGCATCACGTTCAGGATGATATACGGTAGATTGAAGGTGATGTGAGCAATCAGCAGCGTCCAGAAGCCGAGAATGGACTTGATACGCAGAATACTGCCCGCGAAGGCAAACAGCAGCGCCAGAGAAACACCGGTGACGATCTCCGGATTGGTCATGGGGATGTTTGTCATCGTCATGACCGCAGAACGCATCTTGCCGCGCATTTTGTGGATGCCGAG
This sequence comes from uncultured Eubacteriales bacterium, assembly GCA_900548125.1. Lineage (GTDB taxonomy): Bacteria > Bacillota > Clostridia > Christensenellales > Aristaeellaceae > Ventricola. Next base: position 2,144 of record URJN01000266.1, on the reverse strand, counting down.
CGCGGCGACCGTGCCGAGAACCGTTGCAATCAGGCTGGACAGTACCGCGATGAACAGGGAATTGCGCAGCAGCGTCAACAGTGTCCCGTCGCGGAACAGCTCAGCATACTGGTTAAAGGTGAAGCCCTTGAATACCGCCACGTCCGTGCCCTTATTAAAGGAGGCGACGGCCAGCACGATCATGGGAATATACAGGAAAATGAAGATGATGACGGTAAAAATACGGTTGAATCGTTTCATAGCGTCACCATGCTTTCTTCGTCATCCTCGCTGGTGAAGCGGTTCATAATGCCCACGCAGACGAAAATCAGGATCATCAGGACGAGCGACATGGCCGCGCCGAGATTCGGATTATAGGCGGCCTTGAACTGCGACTCGATGACGTCACCGATGAGAATGGTGCCGGGGGAGCCGAGCTTCTGAGAAATATAGAAGGTCGAAACCGCCGGGACGAACACCATCGTAATGCCGGACACGATGCCGGGCAGAGAGAGCGGCAGGATGACCTTGCTGAAAACCTGACGGTTGTTGCAGCCAAGATCCTGCGCCGCCTCAACCAGGCGGTTGTCGATCTTCATGATGACGGTGTACAGCGGCAGGATCATATAAGGCAGGTAGTTATAGACCATGCCAAGAATGACGGCGCCGTTGTTGCGGATGAGCGGCAGGGGAGAAAGCCCCAGAGAGGTGATGAAATTATTGATGATGCCGGTGTCCTCCAGCAGTGCGACCCACGCGAGGGTGCGCAGCAGGAAGCTCATGCACATCGGCAGCATGATGAGCATTTGCAGGAAGCGCTGCGTGGAGGGCTTGCAGCCCGCAATGAAGTAGGCAACCGGATAGCCCAGCAGCAGGCAGATCAGCGTGGCAAAGACGCTCAGCCAGATCGAACGCAGAAAAATCGGGAGATAATCCAGCATTCCGGAGAGGTTGGAGAGCGTGAACTGCCCCGTGATGGAATCCGTGAAGGCGTAGTAGACAACGACGCCCAGCGGGATCAGGGTGAACAGAATCATCCACAGAACATAGGGACCGGACAGAAATCTACTCTTCATCTTCCGAGCCCTCCGCGTCCGCGATCTCGTCATATTCCGCGGAATAGGAGCTGTAGTCACCGAACATACCGGAATACTCGCTCTTGTGCATGATGTGAATGTCTTCGGGGTTCAGGCGGATGCCGATATAGGAGCCCTCCGGGCAATAATCCGTTGTCTGGATAAGCCACTTGAAGCCCTTGAAGTCGACAATGGTATCATAGTGGACGCCTTTGAAGGTGACGGAGGTCACGGTGCCGCAGAGATGTCCCACGTCCGCCGGGACGATGTCGATGTCCTCCGGACGGATGACCACGTCCACCGGCTCATTCTTTTCAAAGCCCTTGTCCACGCATTTGAAGCTGCGGCCAAAGAATTTGACAAGATAGTCCTCGACCATAACACCGTCGAGAATGTTGGATTCTCCGATGAAATCTGCAACAAAGGCATTTTTCGGTTCGTTGTATATATCCTCCGGCCGGCCGATCTGCTGAATTTTGCCTCTGTCCATGACAACGATGGTATCAGACATGGTCAGAGCCTCTTCCTGATCGTGCGTCACGTAGATAAACGTGATGCCCATGGCCTGCTGGATGCGCTTGAGTTCGTTCTGCATATCCTTACGCAGACGCAGATCGAGCGCGCCCAGCGGCTCATCCAGAAGCAGCACCTTCGGTCGGTTGACCAGTGCGCGGGCGATGGCCACACGCTGCTGCTGGCCGCCGGAAAGGGATGTGACCTTGCGGTTTTCGAATCCCTTCAGCGAAACGATCTCCAGCATTTCCGTCACGCGTTCGTCGATCTCCTCCTCCGACAGCTTTGCAATGCGCAGACCGAAGGCGATGTTGTCATAAACGTCGAGATGCGGGAACAGGGCGTAGCGCTGGAAAACCGTGTTGATCTTACGTTGGTAGGCAGGCACCTCATTGATGCGTTTGCCGTCGAACAGAACATCGCCGGATGTCGGCGTCAGAAAGCCTCCGATGACACGAAGCGTGGTGGTCTTGCCGCAGCCGCTGGGGCCCAGCAAGGTGAGAAACTCTCGGTCATTGATGTAAAGATTGATCGAATCGAGGATTCGCTCGCCGTCAAACTCCATCACGAGATTGG
>URJN01000265.1 GCA_900548125.1 uncultured Eubacteriales bacterium | reverse complement strand
GCTTTCGGCGCGGCGAGTGCGTGGACTATGTGACGCAGCGCCGCGATCCGGGCAAGTGGAATTATTACGTCATCGAGGATTTATCTTCGTGGATTCGAGGTTCGGAAAATCCCAGCCCGCTGGAACGCTTTGACCGGTTCGATCAGGCGAAGCAGCGCTTTTGCGAACTGCGAGACCAGCAGGAAAACGACGACATCACCGATAAGCCGCATCTGACGATGGGCGTTGGCTGGGTCGGCGGGTTTGATCTGGACGTGCTGCATGTGCGGCACGGAAAAAACGTGTTGTGCGATGATTTCACGCGAAGCAGCTTTGCGAATACGAACTGCGTTGCGCTGGCGATGATCGAAAAGATCGTGAAGGAAATCGGCGTGGACGCGGTGCGGATCTTTCCGCAGAATCACGGAAACCTGATGAAACCGACAGATATTCCGCTGCGCTTATGGAGAAATCCGTATTTCCATTCAGAGCATTTGCGGATTGCGGACAGGCTCAAAGCCAAACATGAACGAGATACGATGACGGCGACGAAACGGAAAGACATACAGGAGCGATGAAATGCCCAAAATTGACGATTATGTACAGCTTGCCGCACAGACCGCACGCGAGATCGCCGCCGACGGGGAGACGTGGCGCTCGTTTCTGCAAACGGCTTCCACCTTGTACAAATATGGTTTTTACGACCAGATGATGATCTACGCCCAGCGCCCGGACGCGACCGCCTGCGCGTCGTTTGAGCTGTGGACGAATACCATGCGGCGCTATGTCCGGCGCGGCGCAAAAGGCATTGCGCTGCTGGATATGACCGGCGACGTGCCGCACTATCATTACGTCTTTGACGCTGCCGATACGGGGATGCGAAAAGATTCCCGTTCTCCGTTTGTATGGGCGGTAAATGAGGAAAACAGCGCGGCTATCGGTACGATGCTGGAAAAAGAATATGAGGTTTCCGCCAATCGTGGGCTTGCGGGACAGCTCGAAGAAATCGCCATGCAGAAAGCGATGGATTATTGGCAGGAGCATCAGGACGAGCTGCGCGACATCGTTGACGGTTCACTCCTCATGGAGTATGATGAACTCAACCTCGAACTGGCTTTCCGGAATACGGCGACGACGGGCGTTCAGTATATGCTCCTCAGCCGCTGCGGACTGGCGGAAGAACATCGGTTCGAGCCGGAAGATTTCGCGACCATCCTTGAATGGAACACGCCGAGAGCGCTCAGCGCGCTGGGCACGGCGGTCAGCGAAATCTCCGAGGAAGTATTGAGAAGCATCGAGCGGGAAGCGCGGGGCGTTGAAAGGAGCAGGCCATATGCTGAATTACAAAACGGTGAACGGTTATCAGATTCCCGACCTGAAAATCCCGGACGAACAGGTGACGTTGGTCAGGTACGGCAGGATGCGCAAGGCGTATCTGAAGGAACACAGAAAGATGACGTTCAACAGCCTGCTGCTGACGGGCGAACTGACGGCGCATCTGACGGAGATCGACCGGACGGCGAGCGAGCGGGTGAACCGCATGGTCAGCGAGATGGCGGCGGCGCAGGGCGTGAACGAAGCGCTGAAGGAACGCGACCCGATGGCGTGGGTCGGCGCGATGAACAGCCTGAAAGCGCAGGCAGAGGAAATCGTACTGAGCGAGCTGGTGTACGCTTAAATCCGGGGCAGACGAGCCTTTTTGAAACGATAACCGAATATGGCGAGGGAGCGGATGACCGAGCGGTTTCCGCTCCTTCTTTTATATCCAAAGCGCTTGATACGGCGCTGCGGTTCGGCGGCAATGGCGAGGATACCCGCATGGAGCTGGCGTTTGACGCGATAATCGGCAAAACGAACGAGGAAATCGCGCTGCGAATGAAGACCCTTTACCACGACGGCAGCGGCTTTGAATTGGACGGGCGGCGCTTTTCGGTCTGGTTCGACCCAAGCGGAATCCAAATGGCCGCCGGAGATCGTGCGCGGTATGCCAACAATGCGCAGGTCATATCGTGGACGGATGCCGCAAAGCGCGTCGGTGCGCTGATTGAAGCCGGGCAATTCGGCACACAGCTCGAAAACGTGGAAGCCCCCGGAACCATTCGACGGAAGGTCGCCGAGCGGCTGATCTATATGTACCGCGACAGCGCCGCAAGAGAAAACGGGTATCTCTCCCTGATGACAGATACGCCGCTGATTTTCCCGGATTGCGTCAATCATCTTTCCGAGAAAATGGAGCAGCCCGAATTTCTGCACGGGTTGATCCGGCAGATGGAGGTCTTTGCGGATGCGGTCACGATGCAGCCCGATCTGATGCGCTTTCGTTTTCTTCTGCCGAAGGACATTCTCCCCCGTCTCAGGGATTTGGCATTGGCGCGGAAGGAGCTGCCCGAAGGCGAGATGCTGCTGCCCGATGTTCGCGGCTTTATGACGCAGGATGAAATCGACGCAGTGCTGACCCAAAGCGCTCCGATTGCGGGCGCGGACAGTCGAATTTATCAGTTCTTTTCAGCACCTCACAGCACCAATGAAAAGCTGGAATTTCTGAAAAACGAGTACGGGATAGGCGGAAAAATGCCCGGCGTATCGGGTGAACATGGGAGTTCGGAAAGCCACGATGCAAAGGGGATACAGCTCAGGAAAAGCAACTGTCCCGATGTGCTGCTGAAATGGAATCAGGTTGCCGAACGGATTGACGGACTTATCCAGATGAACCGTTATTTGACACCCGAAAAGCAGGCACTTTACGAGAAGAAAGAGGTACAGGATTCAGCACGAAACACGGATTACGACACCTATAACAGCATTAAGGCTGCGCATCCTGATGAAATTGTACTGTTTCAGGTTGGCGACTTCTTTGAATTGTATGATGAGGATGCACGGCAGGCTGCGGAAAATCTTGGATTGAATCTGACGAGCCGAAATTTAGAGGGTGTAGGGCGTGTTGCCATGTGCAAAATACCTGCACACAGCTTGGAACATTATGTGGAGCAGCTGCGAGATAAGGTTGATGTTACGATTGCGGAAAAGCGGGAAAACAGCGCCGCATATCACGTTTATACGCTGCTTTCTGTCGATCATGAAGCCGAAAATGCTATCAATGCTTATGAAGCGGAGTTTGGAGCGGATGGCACAAGGGTATTTCGCGATTCTGCCATTGAGCAGCAGACCCAGCCCACTATGCAGGCCATGCACGGCAATCTCCAGAGTAAACAGGGGCAAAACGAACAGGAACAAAATCCAAACTACCGACTTTTAAGCCGTCTGAAAGCAGACTGCGATTATTTTCTCGACGCTGGCGGTCGTGCAGAAAAGTATCTGTGGGCGGGAAATGTTCGCACGCAGATTGCAAAAATGCGGGAGATTTATGAAACGCTTCCTGCAAAACCGGAATGGTTGACAAAAGAAGCGATTG
>URJN01000264.1 GCA_900548125.1 uncultured Eubacteriales bacterium | reverse complement strand
ACATCCACATCTTGATCATCCGCATAGATAGTTAGTAGGCCAACAAGTTCACCTTTTTCGTAATAAAGGAAAAAGGCTGGCATATCGGGATCGAAATTGAGCATGTTGGAGAGATAAGGATCCCGAAACGTTCCGTCATAGTTCTGACAGATGGCAATAAGGGCCTTTGCTTCCAATAGTTGGTGGTCATTCAATGTATTGGTTGATTGAATCACGTAGCGATCTCCTTACAAGCTCGAAGACCGATGGCTAGCTTCCTTGGCATGCTCCAGCTTGTTCATGTAGTATTCGCGTTTTTCTTCTTCTTGGTGAATGACTGGTTCGTCTTTTCGACCGTGTACCCGCACAATCTTGGCAGGAACACCGACAACGGTCACATCACTTGGTACATCTGAGACGACGACAGCTCCTGCTCCGACTTTGGCCTTAGCTCCGATTTCCACTGGGCCGATGACTTGAGCATGGGCGCGGAGAGGAACCTCCTTTTTCGTCATGCGCACCGAAACGCCCGCATACCATCGGCGGGAGGGATGAGGATGCGGTTGATTGCCTTTGGCGGAGACGCAAGAACAGACGGCGTGCTTGACGCGGCGGAAAAAGCCGGCTGGGAGACGCTGCATATCACGGGGGAATATGGCGCGGAAATTCCGTCGGCGGACGCCGTGCTGCTTCCGTGGGCACGGTCGTTTCGGGAAAACGGTCTGGTCGTTCAACAAGGTGAAAAGAGCATGACGCGCGAAAGCGTGCTGGCGAAAATACCGCCCTGCGCGGCGGCACTGGTCGGCAGGGATGTCCGCGATGAGGAGCTGCCGCAGGTCGGCAGGGTCATTCGTCCGGACGGGGACGAGCGGTTTCTGCGGCTCAATGCGCGGCTGACGGCGGAAGGCGCGATGATGACGCTTATGCGCGTGCGGAAACGGGCATTGCTGTCTTCAACGGCGGTCATCACGGGCTATGGGCGCATTGGGCAGGAAATGGCGGCGCGGCTCTGCGCGATGGGAACGTTTGTCATTGTCTGCGCGAGAAGCGAGGAACAGATGCGCATGGCGCATGCCGCGGGCGCGCATCCCGTGCCGCTGAGCCGACTTGCGGCGGCGTGCAGGCAGGCGGATGTCATCGTCAATACGATTCCGGCGCATGTGCTGGGCGCGGATGCGCTGGAAGCCATCGGGCGGGATACGCCCATCGTTGAGCTGGCAAGCCCGCCGTATGGCATGGATATGCAGGAAGCCGTTCGTCGGGGCTTGCAGGTCTGCGTGGAGGGCGGTCTGCCGGGACGGTATGCGCCGATGGACGCGGGCGGCGCGTTGTTTGACGCACTGGCGCGGGGCATGGCGGAGATTGAAGAAGGGGAGGAAAAGGCGGATGAGTGAGCTTCGCATCGGATTTGCCATCACGGGGTCGTTTTGCACGTTTAAGGCGGTCTTTCCGCAGATGAACCTGCTGGTGGAACATGGATATCGCGTGATACCGATTATGTCCGATAACGCTTACGGAACGGATACGCGGTTCGGCAATGCGGCGGACTGGGTCGCGCAGGCGGAGAAAATCTGCGGGGAAAAGGTCATCCACACCATCGCGCAGGCAGAGCCAATCGGACCGAAGAAGCTGCTCGACCTGCTGATTATCGCGCCGTGTACGGGCAACACGCTGGGCAAGCTGGCGTGCGGCATCTATGATACGGCTCCGACGCTGGCGGTAAAGAGCCATCGGCGAAACGGGCGTCCGGTGCTGATTGCGGTATCGACGAACGACGCGCTGGCGGGCGCGGCGGCGGGCATCGGGCTGCTGATGAATCGCAGGGGCATTTATTTTGTGCCGTTTGAGCAGGACGATCATCGGGCGAAGCCGACGAGCTGTGTGGCAGACTTTACGCAGATTCTGCCTGCGGCAGAGGCGGCGCTGGAGGGACGGCAGATGCAGCCCATGATTTTTTAACGTATAGGAAATTGCACAAAATCGCCCGCGTGAGCAAAAGTTTTATGCGTGGTAGATTTCGGCGGAAGTGAAGGCGGGCTCAGCCCGCTTTTTAGGCGGCGCAGCAGAAGCGTTTCTGACAAAGCTCCCAAGCAAAGATTATTTGGGAAGAAAAAACGGATGGAATTCGTCTATTTACAAATCGGGCGGCTATCATGTACAATGAACGAAAGAGGTGAACAGCTTTGAAACGATTTCTTTGCATGGCGATGCTCTGCGCGATGCTTCCGGCGGGCGCATGGGCGGAACTCGAACTTCATATGACGAATCGGGAACAGGGAAATCACACCCTGACGGTTTTTGAGGCGCAGGAAAAAGCGGACGAATCCGCTCAAAAACAGGATGACGAGCAAAGTGAAGTCAGCCAAGCCGCGGAAACGGCAAATGTGCAGATTGAAACGCGCTTTGCGCAGAAGAAGGCAGAGCAGCTGCTTTCGCGCGCGGGCGCAAGCGTTCAGCAGAGCGGCGAGCTTTTTACAAGCGGAAGCCTTGCGTCGATGACGCTCGTTTGGAACGGCACGCAGGCGGATGGGACGAACGGAAGCTCGACCATCGGGCTTGTGCTTGACCTGACGACCGGAGAAGCAGTCGAATTGGCGCGGCTCTTTGACGATGCAGACGCGGCGTTTGCGGCAATGGAGAATATCATTTCCGATGACGTGCTGAGCGAATTGAGCGATTATATGGAATACGGCGACCTGCTGCCGATGCCGACGGATAATTACGCCATCGACGAGCAGGGGCTGACGGTGTTTTATCCCGACGATCGGTATCGCTATTTTGACGAGAAAAACGGCGCGGTGCAGTTCGCATGGTATGAGCTGGCGGCGTATATCGGAGAGGATAGTCCGGTGTATGCCCTTGCGCATAAGGAGCAGAGCGCGGATGAGCTGAAAGCAGCCGTTGCGGAGGGCAGACTGCCCGGAGCGATGGAATCCGTTTCGCTGGAGGAAAAGCTGGGCGATGTGCTGGCGCGGTATACGCTGCTGACCGATCCGGATTATACCAATGATTCGCGGGTCTATCTGTTCGAAGAACCTGAGCTGCGCGGATGGGCGGTGGAAATCCCCAAGTATGCCGAAACCGAGGAGGACGAAACGCCCATCTCTGCAATACGCACGACGCGCGCGGAGCTTTGCGGGCTGACCATCGGCAAGACGACGCGAGATGAGGTCATTGCCATGCTGGGCGAGGCAAAGGAAACGCGCGTTTATGATGAAGATGCGGCGCGGGATAGGATGCTTCCGGCGGGAGAGAGCCTTTTTTATGAGCTGTCCGGTAAAATCCTGCAAGCGCATATCGGAGGGGACGGCGCACTCGCGGGGGTAATCCTGCGCGGCGCAATGCCCGAAGAACTTTACTGAAACTGGAAAACGTGCTATAATAATCTGCCTAGGTATCGCTTAGGCAGATGTTTTTGCGTATATACGATTTGTGAGCAAATCCGG
>URJN01000263.1 GCA_900548125.1 uncultured Eubacteriales bacterium | reverse complement strand
CAGAATATTCGGAAACAATTTTCCAAATATTCAGGAAAATTTCCTTCCATAAACCATCAGAAAGTCAGGACATATGCAGAATAAAATAACCGACATCCGTTCTTTTTTTTCCCGCCATAAGGCGGCGCGTGTGCTGCTCATTCTCCTTGCCGTGCTGCTGGTGCTGGTCATCGCGCTGTATCCTCACGGAACGAAAACTTTCCTGATTCTGGGCATAGATAATTACGGTTCGCTCGATGATAACGGGCGAAGCGACGTCATGATGCTCGTTCAGGTCGGTTTTGACAAAGGGAAGATTCACGCGGTGACGTTTGCGCGCGATATCGTCATACCCGACGAGCGCAGCCACAACGTAAAGCTCAATACCATCGTCCGCTCGCAGGACGAGAATGCCCTTGTTTCCGCGCTGGAGAACGCCTTCGACCTGAAAATCGACGGCTGGTTCCGCGTCAATTTTTCCTCCGTCATCACGATTATCGACGCCATGGGCGGCGTGGAAATCGACCTGACCGAAGCGGAGGCGCACTACATCGACAAAAAAGAGGGGACTTATCCCGATTATCCGCTCGCAGAAGGGCGTTGCCGCATGAACGGCGCACAGGCTCTGTGCTACGCCCGCTGCCGCAAGCTGGACAACGACCTCGGGCGCGGCGATCGGCAGACCAAGCTCTTCTCCGCGCTGGTCGCGCAGACCCGACGCATGAGTGCCGCAAATGTGGTTTCCGTCGTCCGCGAGATGGATCATGCGTGGCGTTCCTCTCTGAGCGGCGCGGAGCAGGCGAAGCTCGTCTTTCAAGCCCTCTGGATGCGCGGCGCACAGGTCGTGCGCGTCGGCGTTCCGTATGAAGGCTATTGGCGTTACGGCGAGAGCAGCGTCATCCTCAACAAGCTCGAAGACAACGCACGCCTTCTCCATGAAGATCTCGGTCTGCCTGCGCCGGCAGTCACGACCGAACAATAACCGAAAAAGGAATGATGATATGGCTGAAAACCCGCAACCGCAAAATACCCCGCCGATTCAAAACGGCGAACGCCGACGCACCTATCTGCGCCTGATTACGGAGATTGCCATCGCCATTGTCGGCGTGGTTGCGCTGGGGCTGCTGGGCAGACCCGTGCTGGGCATTCTCATGCCCTTTATTCTTGCGTTCATTATGGCGTGGATGTTCAACCCGATCATTGCATGGCTTCAGCGGCGTCTGCGGCTGACGCGCAAGCTGTTCTCCTATATTCTTGTACTGGTCTTTTACGCGCTGCTGTTCGGTCTCTGCCTGTTTTTTGCCGGTCAGCTCGTTTCTCAGGCGATTGACCTGGCACGCAACGTGCCGACCTTTATCGCCCAGTTACAGGATTTGTATAACCAGCTTATCACATGGCTGGAAGAAATTTTGACCAAACTCCCTGCCGAATACGCGGGCGTCGGCGACGAGCTGTTTTCTCTGCTGGCGAGCGCGTGGGAATGGTTAAAGACCCTGCTCTCCGGTGCGCTGAGCTATGCGATGAGCATGACCCGCAACATCGCGCTGGAAGTTCCGAGCTTTGTCATCTTCCTGACCGTTCTGGTTCTGGCGAGCTGCATCATCACGGCGGATTTTCCCAACCTGCGCGAGAACATCTACAATTATCTCGGCGTGCGCGGAAAGAACTCCGTCCGCCTGATGGGACACAGCTTCCGAACGGCGGTATTCGGCTTTTTCCGCTCCCAGCTGATTTTCGCGCTGCTGGATATGGCGATTATCCTCGTTGCCTTCTTCATCATCGGCGTGCCGTATCCGCTGCCGATTGCGCTGGTTCTCGCGTTTCTGGATTTTATTCCGTTCTTCGGCGCGGGAACGGTGCTGGTTCCGTGGGGCGCAATCTGCATGGTGCTGGGTCTGTTTGAAATGGGCGCGCAGCTCCTGCTGCTTTACGGCATTCTCTACATCATCCGCCGCATCTTTGAGCCTCGGATTCTCGGCGGCGCGACCGGATTTTCTTCGCTGCAAATGCTGTTCTCCATGTACGCCGGCATGCGCATCGCGGGCGTAACCGGACTCATCATCGCCCCGATTATCTGGATTACGTTTATGAACTTTATCAAGACCGGCATTCTGGACGGCGTTTTCGACGATATCCGCTTTGTCGCGGACGATATCCGCAAAACCGTTTCCCGCCCTGTTCCGACCAAGACGCAGGAGCCGCCCTCTCGCAAGCCCGCCAAAGCGGACGAGAAAAAACGCCGCTTTGCCTTTGGCAAAAAGAAGGAAACCGAAAAATAATCCGCATCGAGTTCCGATGTTCACCGCCTTCCGGATTTACCGTCCGGTCGGCGGTTTTTCTTTCGCACACAGGTGACAATCCGCCCTCAATTTGATATAATGGATGCTGATATCGACTTACTTATTGAACGCGGGATACGCTTCCCCGGAGGTTATCAGAAAAAAATGAAAAACGCAAAGAAACTGCGCCGCAAACTCGATTATCTGCCCAGCTGGGCATGGTATGTGCTTTCCCTGTGCATCGCCGGTCCCGTCGGTCCGGTCGTCGTCTATCTGCTGTTCTATGCGCTGGATAAAGCCGTCAAGGAGGAAAACGAATCCGAGCGGAACGGCACCGACTGGAATGTGGATATCGACCGCGATGGCATCCACGTCCGCGGGCGCAACCGCAATCGCGGCAATGCCTATGCCGATGAGGACTGCACAGTGACCGATGACGACGACATCAACCGCCGCTGGACGCAGACGGAAGCATCTGCTGAACATGCGCGCCGTGAAGCGGCGGAAAACGCTCAGCCTGCCCCTGAAGCAGGCGACACGGACGATGTTGCCGCGGTCATCCGCGAGGGACGCGACGCCATGCGCCGCATCCGCCGCGCCAACGACCTGATTCCCGACCCTGAGCTTTCCGCACAAATTGACTCCATCGAGAACAGCTGCGGACAGATTCTCTCTATTTTGGAGCAGCGTCCCCAGCTGCTCAGCCAGCTGCGCACATTCCTGCGCTATTATCTGCCCACGACCCTGCGCCTTCTGGAAGCACGCGCCAAGCTGGAAAACAGCGCGGACACGCCGAAAGCCCGCGAAGTTCGCAGTCGAATCTCCATCGCCGTAGGCGAAATCGACAAGGCGTTCCGCAAACAAGTCGAAGCGCTGGACGAGTACCGCTTCATCGACCTGGAAAGCGAGATGGACGTTCTGCGCGACATGCTCAAATCCGACGGACTGATTGACGAAAACGAAACCGCAGAAGACGATCCGTTTGCCGATGTTCTCAAGAACCGGAACGGGCAGAATAAGCCGATGGCATCGCACTGATATAACACCAAACAGAAAGAGGAGCAGACCGGATGAATCGGTCTGCTCCTTTTCTGCTCATTGACATCAGGCAAATTGAACCGAATGGCAAAGCTAAGAATTTCAGCTATTCTTTCTTTCGCGGGAAGGGGG
>URJN01000262.1 GCA_900548125.1 uncultured Eubacteriales bacterium | reverse complement strand
TAAATATCCGCGGATACGGCTCGGAATCGCCCAATCCCCTGCTGATGACGACGGTGGATTCCCCGATTTGGCGAACGCCGCTGGTATACTTGGGCAAAAAGCCCTGACTGGTGGACCAAAGCCCATCCGTGTACGGCAGACGTACAAGCCCGCCGTGCGCGTGCCCGCTGATGCCCAAATCCACCCGAACATTTTGAAGCGATGTATAGAACACCTCGGGGCAGTGGCAAATCAGAATGGTGTACACATCGGAGGTATCCTGCTTTTGGGCATCCAATGCATCAACGACCTTCTGCGAATTGGGCCATTCAAGCTGCTCCCGCGGCCACTCAAAAATGCCGCCGATGCGCAGCTTGTTTCCGTTGATTTCGACATCTTCATATTGTTGAAGCAGGAAATGCGCCCCCGTCGCCGCAATGTCATCCGCCATCGCGCTGTAGTGCCAGCCGTATATGCCCGCCCACTCGTGGTTGCCAGGACCGTAATAAACCGGCGCGATTTCCACAAGCTGCTCCATCAGCTCAAGCACAACGGTATAATCCGGATTTTCGTCAATATTCATATCGCCTGCAACCGCGATGATATCCGGCTTGAGATTGCGGATGCGCTCGACGAGATCCGCGTTTTTCTCTCCGTATTCACGCAGATGCAGGTCTGAAAGCTCGACGATGCGCATATTTTCGATATCTTTATCCGTTGTTACGGTATAAAAAGTCGTCACAAACGTCTGATTCAGCCACATGTTGTAGGCGAGAACTCCGCCTGCGATAGCGAGAACAATCAGCAGAAAAATCAGGATTCCCTTGAAGATGCGAAACAGCGTTTTTTTCATAGTCCTTCTCTTTCTCCGCTTTCTCTGGCGATGATAAACCTGCCGGGTCGGGGCTGCTCCTGCTTGGCTTCCGCACAGCGGCGTATCGCGGTGCGAATCAGGTCGCGGATGGCGTAAACGTCATCCGCCGTCGTGTTTGCGCTTCCGGCATAAACGCGGTATTCAAGCACGCCGATTTCACTTTTGAGCAGCAGCGTATTGAGGTGTTCCATGCAGGAATGGGAAAAGTCTGCCGTTGCATTTTCCATCATCACCATAAAATGACCTGCTCCATTGTAGCCCACGAAGCCCAGCGGACGGAATACGCGCTGTATATTTTCGCCGATGACCTTGAGTGCCTCGTCGCCCTCGCTGCGTCCGATTTTCGACAAATCGATTTGGAGGGTGATAAACGTAAACCGCTCTGCCAGCTTGCCGGCGCTGTAATGGTCAATCATATCGTCGCAGCGTTCACGGTTAGGCAGTCCGGTCTTTTTATCCACATAGAGATAATAGTCGATAAAGTCGCCCAGACGTCCCAGAAAAATCGCCGCAAAGCAGCCCACAATCAGGAACAGCACGACCGCCAGCATCGCAAAGAGCTTCAGATTCAGTGCCTCGCTGACAGAAATGCTGCATTTCATGGCGATATTATCCGCGCCCTTAATCTGATTGTATTCTCCGATGGTTTCGATGGCAATCTCATAAAGCTCAGTAAACTGCGCCGCCAGTTCTTCGATGCGTTGGCTTGCCCACTTTGCCTCTTCGCTCTCAGGGTCCGTGTCCTTCGTCACGCCGCTGTATGCGCTGAGGATTTCCTCTGTCTTGCCCTTGTTGATATTCGCGTCGATCAGCTCGGTCTGTAAATCCGCATAATGGTAGATGAGTTTATCATAGGTTGTCGTAATATCACGGTTCGCCACAATGGAATTGCTGTCCCAGCCGCGCACGACGTCCGTGATAATCTCCGTCGAGCTGGCGTCGCTTCCCTCTCGTCCGTTGCTTGTGCTGGCGGAGTTGACCGCCGCGCCCTCAATCGTCTTGTCTCCAAACTGGTCGATGATGCTCTTTGCTTCCGAAATATTCTTGGTCAGGCTGTCAATCTGAAGCTGATATTGGAGCGCATCATTCTGCTTTTTGTTGATCATCACGTCGCAGTCTTTGACCAGCTTATTCGCGATGATATACGCATACAAATCGCTCAGATTGTTATTTTTGAGATAGTTATAGCAGTCTGCCAAATCCGCGAAGGAGTATCCGGTCTTAACGCTGTAAAAGTCGTATTTTTCCTCCGCGCGCTTATTCAGATAGCCGATGGATTCATTTGCATTGGTGCGGAGCATCTCCACGCAGTCCACGTATTCATAGTTGTCCACCGAAACGTTGACCGCGTTGTTGGGAAAAAGCTCCGTATCCACGTGCTGCTCGACGTAATATTTAAAATAATTGCTCAGGAGAGAATCCAGCACCCGCCTGGCATAGCCCGACGCATTTTTATCATAAACGGTGAACGAAACCTGATAGATTGTCGGCGTATAGCTGTATTCCTCGCCGTTGCTCAGCGCATTCTCCTTGCGCTGTCCCTCATCCGCAGAGATAACCTCTTTGACAGTCACCTTGGAACGGATGGATTCCGTATTGCCGGAAAGCCCCAATTCCTCAATCGTCCTGTTGATAACGGCGGCGGAGGTAATCTCCGACGTATCCAGTTTGCTTCCATCCGCATTCAGCCCGTCCTCGCTGCTGACGTTAGTATACTGAATGACCGCCGTAGCGGTGTAGCATTGTTTGGATGAGGCAAATCGGTAAACAAAAGCACATCCGGCGGCGACCACGATCATGATGAGAAACCACCATTTTTTCAGGTATCGCAGCAGATCAAAGTTTTTCATATCTGTTTCAACCTTTTACACGCAAAAGCGTTTACTCAAGCCATTTCTTGCGTTCTCGCCTATACTGGAGAACGACCGCGCCTATATACCATATTCCGCAGACAACAACTGCCACTGCCAGACTGTGCTTCACGCCATACTTCTGAGTGGCAGAGATATTCGGCTCTGTAAAAAGCAGATACCGGCTGATGCGCTGCGCATAGCAGTCATCATCCAGCTCATCCAGCTGACCGATAATCGTACACAGCTCATTTCCAATCGTCTGAACCATCTCGTCCGCGCGCTCCTGCTTGTTCTTCGGGCTTCCGCCTTCCAATTGCTCAATCTTGGAGAGGTTGGTCTTGATGCTCTTGTCAAGCGAAGTAGCTTCCGTCAGATAGGCGTTCGCGTCCAGCGTCAAATCGTCAATGCCCACCTTGGTTCGGGACATATAGAACGCGCCCTTCGAATCATACGTCGGAATCAAAACGGAGGAAACCATCTTGTTGTTGTACATCGAAAGGATTTCCATCAGAATCGTGTTCTTCTGACTGCTGCTGGAATAATCCCAACTCAATTCACGGTTCAGCTCGCGCAGGTCACGGATGCGCCGCTGTGTGTCCTTGGCAATGCCGTTCTCCCAAATATAGCTGTTCAGTTCGGCTAGCGTATAGTCCTCCAGATTTCTGCATGCTTTTCTCAGCAAGCTGTACGTCATGCCGCTTTCCGAAATAAAGGAGCCTGCCTGATTGTTGCGCACATCAATATAATTAACGATTCG
>URJN01000261.1 GCA_900548125.1 uncultured Eubacteriales bacterium | reverse complement strand
AATATCCCGCGCCGACATAGACGATGATGGGCTTGCCCTTTCGGAGCGTATTCTCAATCGCCCTCGCATCCAGCATGCGCCATCGCCCCGTAACGCCGTATTCAGCCAGCAGCAAACGCAGAGCATCCCGTCCAAGCCCGTCGCCGCGATACAGCTCCATGTCGCCCGCCAGACGCATAACCTCATCCGGCTCAAGTTCTTCCTCCGGATAAAAATACCCGATGACCATCGACACGCACGTTGCACCGCATCCGGATTGCGCCACCGACGTTTCTTCTCCGTGCCACGAAACGACATTGTCGGGATAATCCTGCTGATAATACAGCGGGATATCCAGCAGAAGCGGCTCAACCGCCTTCTTTTTCTGCGCATATGCCGATGTGCAGCAGCCTACAGCCAGCAGGAACGCCGCCGCGCCCGCTATCCAGCGTTTCATCACAGCACAATATCCCCCGGTCGATAGCCGACAGGCATCGGCTCTTCTTCCGCAAACTGAAGCTCTGCATCTCTGAGCGTGGGCAGGAACGCGGCGTAGGGAATCCTCGGGAACTCGCTGCCATAGCTGCTCGCGCCAAACCAGCCGCCCTCATGCGCACGCAGGTTGAGGTCGCGGGCGAACTTCGTCCGGTTGGAGCAGTCATGAATCAGCGGCTTCCAGTTTTCGCGCACAGCGGTTTCCATCAGCGAAAGCGTCAAATCGCGGCTCCAGATGGGCGAAATGTATCCCTGACGCGCCATATACAGGTTCTCACCCTCGTAGTTGTCGATGTTGTTCGGATTCAGATGCAGCTCCGCGCAGTTCATGAAATCAAAGCCCGTCGCGAGAATCTTGTCCTTCTTCTTCATGAAGGTTTCGTAAAGCTCCGGCGTCATCGGCGTTTCAATGCCGACATAGCGGATATATTTTTTCGCCATCGCGATGTTCTCAATGACCCGATCGGCACAGCCGGACGCGCCCAAATTGAAGCGAAGCTCGTCAAGCCCTGCTTCGCCAAGCGCACGCAGGTTTTCCTCCGTCGCCAGCGTGCCGTTGGTATACATGTGCTGATGCACGCCTGCTTTATGGAACTTGCGGATGACGCCGTAGTATTTCTCAATCTCCATGAACGGCTCAAGATAAACATACGCAACGCCCGTCGGCTTCTTCTGGATGGACAGCAGCAGGTCGATATCATCCTCATAGAACTTCGTGCCGCCGATTTCCCACATGCCCTCGCCGATCGGCGGCTGGCAATCCAGCTCACCGTAGTTATAGCAGAACTTGCATTGCACGTTGCATTTATTCGTCTTGCGAATCGCGCTCAAGCCCGTTCCCATCAGACAGGACGCACAGCCGCGCGGGAATTTGCCCTTGTCGCCTACAAAATACGTGCGTCCCGACAAGCTCTGCAAGCCGTCGATTTTCGCCATCCTCTCGGCACGGCGCGTGTTGACCGCCGTTTCGATCTGTGCAAGCGCAGCCAGCGCAATTTCCTGCTGATGCGGCATCAGCTCTTCATCCTCCGGAAGCTCCGCAAAGAATTCGAACCACATCAGCGCATCTTTTTTTGAAATCTTCATGTTAATCCTCCCTGAAAGGAACCGTCGGCATATTACGCGAAACTTATTTAACCTGACGCATGAGGAACAGGTTTATTTTTCATTTCCCGATAATTAAAGAAAAATCGCTTTCCCAGCTGTTACTAGAAAAGCGATTTGGCGGAGAGTTAGGGATTTGAACCCTAGGTGGGGTATCAGCCCACACACGATTTCCAGTCGTGCGCCTTAGACCACTCAGCCAACTCTCCAGAACTTGGCTGCTGCTCAATCAGCGAGATTTATTATACATGAGATTTGCGCGTCTGTCAACACCTTTTTTAAAGATTTTTCGATGAATTTCGCATTTTTCTGCTTTTTTGCCTAAGAACAGGCAAAAACTGCCCTTCTCCATATGGAAAAGAGCATCTCAGCGTTTATCCGATTTGATATTCGTCCGTTTACGGCAGCCTTAAACGCCGCTTTCCTCCGCTGTTACATGCAGGTGATGTGCCTGGCTCATCAATATGCGGCGGCAGCGGAAATACGCCGGCACGAGGAAAATATCCGCCGCGACCCATGCCAGCGGGCTGCCCATTGCCGCGCCGATGAAGCCCAGTGCCGGAACGAGGAACATGCCCGCCAGACTGCGCGCAATCATCTCCATAACGCCCGCCAGAATCGCAAACATCGAGAAACCCATGCCCTGAATCATGAACCGCACGACGTTGACCAGCGTCAGCAGCGGGTACGCCAGCACGTTGACCAACATATGTGTCCGTGCCAGCTCAATCAGCTGTGCGCTGCTGTCGCCAGAAACAAACAGTCCGATCAGACTGCGTCCGAAGAACCACGCGATGGCAAACGCAAGCAGCGAATAGCCGCAGCCCATCAGCGATGCGGAATACAGACCCTTATTCAGGCGTTCGTATTTGCTCGCGCCGACATTCTGCGCGCCATAGGTCGCCATGGTCGAGCCCAGCGCGTCAAACGGACACGCGAGGAAATTCAGCACCTTGCCTCCCGCCGTGACCGCCGCAACAGAAAGAGAACCCAGCGAATTGACCGCCACCTGCAAAATAACGCTTCCGATTGCGGTGATGGAATACTGAAGTCCCATCGGCACGCCATACGCGCACAGCTCCTTCATGCGTCCGGACTGCATGCGCCACTCATCACGGCTGATATGCAGAATCGGCACTTTCGCCGCAATGAACAGCAGGCAGAGCAGACCGGAAATCGCCTGGCTCAGCACCGTCGCCAGCGACGCGCCGAATACGCCCAGCTTCATCACAAGAATAAAGAACAAATCCAGAATGACATTCAGCACCGAGGACAGCACCAGGAAGAACAGCGGCGTCTTGCTGTCCCCCAGCGAACGCAGCCAACCCGAAAGCAGGTTATACAGAAACGTGAACGGAATGCCCGCGAAAATGACGACGATATAATCATACGCCTGCTGGAAGCAATCCTCCGGCGTATTCATTGCGCTGAGGATTGCGTCGCAGTAAACCACCGTCATCACGGTCATCACCAGCGCAAATACAATGGCGAGCCACACGCCGTTGGCGACAAACTCGCGCATCCGGCTCTCCTCGCGCGCACCGAACCGCTGAGCGACCGGTATGGCGAAGCCCGAACAGATGCCCATGCAAAAGCCCAGCACAAGGAAGTTGATCGAGCCGGTTGCGCCCACGCCCGCGAGTGCTTCCATACCCAGAAAACGCCCGACAATCAGCGTATCTACCAGATTATAGAGCTGCTGAAAGAGCATGCCCGCCAACAGCGGCAAGGCAAAACCGAGGATCAGTCGCACAGGTGAACCCTGTGTCAAGTCTTTGGTCATACGAATCTCCCTTAAAAAACGGTTATCGTGAAATAAAGTGTACGCCTTTGCTCAGTGCGCCCGACGGGAATACAAATTGCTTTGAAATCAGCGGTATTATACACGCTT
>URJN01000260.1 GCA_900548125.1 uncultured Eubacteriales bacterium | reverse complement strand
TTTTATCTACAATCTGCATATAAAAAATGACTTGCTCCGTTTCAGAAACCGGCAAGTCATTTTTGTATGCAGAAATGCGCCTATCGCCATTTATCGCAACGCGATAGAAGTAGCAGGTCAAGAGCACTCCGTCCTCTTGTGGACGTGGGGCAAAGCCGTTCGTCCCCGCTTACGAAACCTTGAAGCCGCCCTCGCGCAGCGCATGGATGACCCTCTGCGCATGTTCGCGATCCTGCGTTTCCATCGTGATTTCCAAAATAGCGTCGCGGATGTCCAAATCGACGTCCGTTCGGTCGTGATGCACCACCATCACGTTCGCGCCCTCTGCCGCAATGATGCGGCTCGCCATCTCCAGCTGTCCGGGTCTGTCCTGCATCAAAATGCGCAGCTTCGTCATGCGTCCCGCACGCAGCAAGCCCTTTTCAATGATGCGCGAAATCATTGTCACGTCGATATTGCCGCCCGAAATGACCGCCACAACCTTGCCGCTTACGTCAAATTTATGATTCATGATGGCGGCGACCGGAGCCGCGCCCGCGCCCTCGGCGACCATCTTGCCCCGCTCCATCAGGAAAAGAATCGCCTGCGCAATCTCATCGTCATCGACCGTCACGATTTCATCCACATACCTGCTGCAAAGCTCGAACGTCAATTCTCCCGGCTTCTTGACCGCAATACCGTCCGCAATGGTCTTCGCCGCGTCCAGCGCAACGACGTGTCCCGCATCCATAGACGCCTTCATGCCCGCCGCACCGGATGCCTGCACGCCGATGACCTTCACATTCGGATGCAGCATTTTGACCGCCGCCGCAACGCCGGAAGCCAGTCCGCCGCCGCCAATCGGCACGACAATGGCGTCTACATCCGGCAAATCATCCATGATTTCCAGACCGATCGTTCCCTGTCCCGCGATGACCATCGGGTCGTCAAACGGATGGATAAACGTCGCGCCGGTTTCCTTCTGAATGCGGCATGCCTCGGCATACGCATCGTCATATACGCTGCCGTGAAGCACGACATTCGCGCCCAACTCGCGCGTCGCTTTTACCTTGGAAAGCGGTGCGCCCGCCGGCATGACGATGGTCGCCGGCACGCCGAACGCCTTTGCCGCCAGCGCAACGCCCTGCGCATGGTTGCCCGCCGAGGACGCGATGACGCCGCAGGCGCGTTCTTCCTCGGTCAGGCTGGCGATTTTGATATATGCGCCGCGCACCTTGAAGGAGCCTGTGTTCTGCAAGTCTTCCGTTTTCAAATAAATCTGGCTGTTTTCATCGGACAATGCCTTGAACTGCACCAGACCCGTGCGCTGTGCGACGCCCTTGAGCCGCTCCCGCGCCTCCAAAATCATGCCAAGCGTAAACGCCATACTCTCTCCCTCTTTTTCCTGCAAACGAATCAGGCTCGCCTGAGATGCTGTCCCAGCCTTTGCCTAAAACCCTGTGTTCTCGGATTTTCCGCTTTATTCTTATATCGTGTTTCAGCCCTTCAGCCCTTCAGCCCTCTGGACTGGCGATCCATATCTTCAACGACGATATCGTAGATTTCGCCGAGCGACGCGCAGTATTCCAGCACCTTCCACGGCTCGTTGGTATGATAGTGAATTTTAATCATATCTTCGTCGCCGACGGCAATCAGGCAGTCGCCCTCAAAGTGATCCACAAAGTAATCGTAGATCTTGTCCTCATCAAGGTCGTGTCCGTCGATGAGCAGCTGCGTATCATAGCGATATTCCAACATGGTTTTGCCCCTTTCAGACTTCTCTTGCCATTTCGTAAATCATGATGCCCGCCGCCACAGCCGCGTTGAGCGATTCCGCCCCGCCGCGCATCGGCAAAGCCAGATGATGTGTCGCCGCGCTTCGGACAGCTTGAGAAATCCCCTGTCCTTCGCTTCCGATGACCAGAACGGCATTTTCCCTCGGACAGTGCGCGTAGAAATCCTGCCCGCCCAGCTCCGTCGCCGCAACAGCATAGCCGCGCTTTTTCATTTCTTCCAGCGTGCCCGGCAGATCATCCGTCATCATCACCGGAACGCGGAAAACGCTGCCCATCGTCGCCCGAAGCGTCTTTGCGCCGTACAAATCCGCGCATCCCGCGCCGAGAATCGCGCCGTCAAAGCCCGCCGCGTCAGCGGTTCGCAGAATCGTTCCGACATTTCCGGGATCCTGCACGCCGTCGAGCGCGACAATGCGCCGCCCGTTCAGCGTCTTGGGCGGCTTAGGAATCGCCACCGTGCAGAGGATGCCCTGCGGCGTTTTCGCCGTGCTTGCCGCCTGCATCACTGCCGAGGAAAACAGCAGTGTTTCGCATCCCGTCTGTTCCGCTTTTTCAATCAGCGCAGCATATTCTTCCTCACGCCCGCTTTCAATCGCCAGCATGCGGCAAAGCCCAAGCTCGACGGCTTCCCGCACCATTTTTGCGCTTTCCGCAACAAAAACGCCGTTTTCCTTGCGTGCTTTCGGCTTTTGCAGCGCACGCAGGAGCTGCACGACCGAATTATGGACACTTGTAATTTCTTTCAAATTTCGTACCTCCCAGCGGACGTATAATCGCATTGTACAGCAAAACCCGCCGCAATGCAAGAAACAGCAAACGGAGATATTTTTCCGTCTGCACACATCTTTTTCTGTATTTTTGCGTTGTAATTAGGAAAATTTAGGAAAACATAGGAAATCGTGTATTGATTTTTGAATCCGTTTCACGCATAATAGCCTCAAGGTTGATGAATTTCAAGAAAATTCCCCCATGAAGTTCTGATGCCCTCTGCATGCAGGCTGCTCACAAACCCACAAGGAGGAAAACGCCATGCCGCTTCAAAAACTCTATTCCGTTGAGGAAATCGCTCAAATAACCTCCGTCACGACCCGCACCATCCGCAACTATCTCCGAAACGGTATTCTGAAAGGGAGAAAAATCGGCGGGCAATGGCGTTTCAGTCTGGAGGATATTGAAACCATGATGAATCAGACAAACGGCGCGTTCCAGGAAAACAGCCGCCGCATCGTCAGGGATTTTATCGACAGCGTTTATACGCCGTTCCCGCAGTCCATTTCCGTCTGCACGATTGCCGACGTTCCCTGTACCCAAGAAAAAGCCGCACAAATCAGCAAAACGCTCTGCGCCCTGTGGAATCAGCCGACTTCCCGCGGCACATTCCGCTATGACTACCTTGAAGACGAGCAGACCGCCCGCTATACACTCATCGCTCCGATTGAACTTGTGCAGACAGCGCTCGCCCTTCTTCAGAAGGAAGCCGAAGCGTGATCGATATTGAGTTCAGCGTATTTTAACTCGCGCTGATCGCCATCAGGCAGCATGACCGGAATCGCAAAATCAGGAATTCCAGTCATGCTTTCATTTGCAGGAAAAGCCATTCTCCTCCTCTTGAGGGAGAATGGCTTTTTTGTTTGCGTTCCGTTTCTGCCCCCTGCGGCAGGGTTATTTTCGTTTATGAAAAATGGTATAAAAAAGCGGGCT
>URJN01000259.1 GCA_900548125.1 uncultured Eubacteriales bacterium | reverse complement strand
TCGGTCGAAACCTTCTGATACATATGCTTCCTCCTGTGACAAAAATAAAAAGCGGTCTCATCCCCATGGGACGAGACCGCTCGCGTTACCACCCAAATTGACGCCAAAAGCGTCCGCTCAAAGCCGATGACGGAGCGACCCGTCCGCCCCTACTGCTTTCAGGGCGACCGCTGATACAGGTGATCCCGCACGCCCCGTCCGTCCGGAATTGCACCAAACATCCGGCTCTCTTTGCGGCAAAAGGCATGCGCGTCCCGCGTCATTGCGTTTCATATCAAGGATATAATACCCGTTTTCGCCTGATTTGTAAAGAGGAAATTTCAAAAGAATCTCCGAATGTGCGTTTCGACCGGCGCATTCTAAAGACCACGGCGGGGTCAGCGCGTCAAAATTATCATCACAGCCCGAACGTATAGACCTTTTCGTAATCCATGTTCATGGCGATCTCAACGCCGGCATCCTGCTGGTTATAGACACAGGACCACTGCGTGCTGCTCTTTTTCTCCTCGCTGACGGGCTGGATGACGGCTTTCAGAAGCTCCATCGCCTGCTCTTCGCTTTCAAAAACGCCGCCGTTCGCATCGAGCGTTTCGCGGAGAACGGCATACCGATCCTCGCCGCTGCCAAAGTCATATTCACCCGGCGTGAGCAGGAAATTCGTCGCTGCATCTCCCTGCACGACGCTCATTTCGTCATCAATATACTCGACGATGACGCTGCCGCCCTTTGCATCGGCAATATGGAAGTGATAGCAGCTCCCTGCGGAGGCGTGCATATCGTATTGGGACAGCAGCTCAACGGCTTCCTCAACCGTCGCCGCGCGGTCAAGCAGCAGGCGGATCGCCGACGTCGTGGTGATGTCCACTTTATCGGTCTGCTGGTTGGTCGGGGTCGTCTTGATTTGCAGCACGCCGACCGCCAGACCCTTTTCGTTCACGCCGTCCAGCGGCGCATACGGCGCGGCAAGCGTCATGATGCTCTTGGTCAGAGAGGTCGGAAGGCTTTCGCTGTTATATCCGATGTACGCCAGATTGACCATCGAAATGGAAGCGTAGCCATCCTTCGGGCGCGTCGTCACAAACAGCGCAGGAGAATCATACATGTCGAAATTGCGCCCAAAGATTGGCGTGCCGTCCGTCAACTGCGCCGCAAACGTCGAGCAGCCCAGATTCGGCAGATCAAAATTCAGGGGAATGCCCTTGAGCATCTGCCTGACGATAAAATCAACCAGCTCGGCATCCGTAGACGCACCGGCTTTCAGAAATTCATCCAGCGCATAATCCGCCTTGTATTCCATGGTAAACAGATTGACGTCGTCCTCCACGCGGGAAAGCGTCTTGAGCGTGGAAAGTTCACCGCCCCAAAGCGCAAAAACCACAATCGCCAATGCGGCAATCAGTGCGCAAAGCACCATGAGGATTCGTTTGACAACGCGGGCTGCTCCGTGTTTCCGAGCGGTCTGATTCTGAGCCATACATGTAATCTCCTTTTTGCAATCGCCAAATTAGTTAAATTAGTGAACTTTATGCCCGTTAGAAAACCGGGACAAATCATCCCGGCTTTACGATTGACATCCTTGGTCGATTTTGCTTTCAAAGCAAAACGCCTCATGCAATTAGTTTGCTTTTTAAACTTTCTTGGCTATCATACCGCATTTTCGGCTCGCCGTCAAGCTATTTCTTCTGTCATTCAATCAGCAGACTTTTCAGCGTCATGCCGTTCCGTGAGCCAAGTCCGAGCGTTCGGATGACCGCACAGCCCTGTCGCGGCGGCGTTTGGTCATAGAGATTCGCCGCCTGCTCCGGCAGGAGCGCGCAATCCGCGGCATTCCACGCTTCGCCCTCGCCATATACGCCGAAATACACGCGATACAGCCCGCCGCCCAGCGATTCCACCTCGCTCAAACAGGCAAAACCGATGCCCATGTTTCCGCCGGTTTCTTCAAAATAATAGTAATCCCCATCATAATCCAGCTCCGGCAAATCGAGCATCAGCGGGCGGCGTCCGAAATACTTCTGCGCGACATCCGCAATGCCCTTGTCGCTCAGACGCCGATTGTTGTTTCCCCATTCGCCGCTTTCCCAGCGGTCATGCTGATTGAACCAGATATGCCAGACAGAGAACCGGACAAGCTCCCCGTCCTCCGAATCGTTTTCGTCATAGCGCATCATGCCCTGCTCGGTGAAGTTGCTCAAAAAGAGGTTGATGTTGCTGCGCTCCTCGTCCGTAATGGAAAACGCCGCGCCGTGCGCCGTCTGGCTGGTCAGATTGCCCGCCGGCACATAGCCGCGCATGCCGTCATACTCAACCTGCGCAAAGCCGTCCTTTTCCGGCGACAGATACGTCACGCTTTCCTCCGACGCAATCTGCGCAAGCTCGTCCGCCTCCGTATCCGGCATTGCGCGCAGAACGATGTTGTCCTTTACGCCCGTTACCGCCGCGCTGTCGCCAAAGCGCATCGTTTCCGCCAGCGCGGGTATCGCCGCCAGCGCGCTCAGACCAATCGCCAGAGCCGCAATCCTCTTTTTCAAATTCGCTTCCTCCCTGATAAAATGTTCTATCCGTCAACAAATTGACCTGAAATGTTTACTATTCGCCATTCTGTCCGATTTTCCTTTTTATTCATGCAAGCCCCATTCCGCAGGCTCACCCGGGTCAATGCCGTTCCGGAGCAGCGCCATCAGCTTGTCATACTCCGCGTTCCACGTCGTCGAATCCATCTCCGTCAGCGTATTTTCGTAGACGTTTTCCGCCGTGCCGTCCTCCCTGATTCGTATGACACTCGCAATATACTCATCCTTTTCGATATCCGGACCATACTCAAGCGACGCCACTGCCCAGAGCCTGAGCGTACCGTCCTCCTGCCATTGGTGCAGCATCCATGTTCCGATCGCCGCGCCGCTGTGCCAGTCATTCAGCACATAGCGTCCTTCGGGGTAGAACGCACAGCGATACCACGACAGGTCGTCCAGCTCCGGATGATGGACAAACTCCCCTGCCGCCGAATCATAAACGTAATGGCTTGCAAACCCGTCAGATGCCCCCATTGAGCGCAGGAGTGCCAGATCCGGATAGCCATCCATATTTACGTCGGTCAGGTGCATCTCCTGTTCGTCCTCATTTGTGCCCTCGGTCGTAAAATGGATAATCTGCCTCTGCTCGCCGTCCATCGTCACGCGGATATCATAGACAGATTCGCCATAATCAGCATCTCGGCTGATTTGTTCGGCAGTAAATATGACCTCATGCCCGTCCTCACGGGTCGTCAGCGTCTCATTTTCCGCCAGCGCGCCCGCGCCGCAGAGCAGCCCCAACGCCATCCACGCGCAAACGCCTTTTTTCACCGCAGGGTTTTTCATCGTATTCCCTCTTTCTGATTTGGAACTGTCAAGATTAAACCGAACATTTCAAGAAACAAATATCTAAGCATTTTGGATATGGGGCAAATGCTTAGTTTTTTCCTGAAATATCGGTGTTGTTAGCCTGACAACC